>DAOKYU010000011.1 GCA_035325995.1 Thermodesulfobacteriota bacterium
AACTGTTACCCATGTCTCCGAACACCTGTAACCTATGTCCCAGGTCTGTACAGATTTGACATCGGGGGGCATCCGAGGCAAAAATTGTATGATTCAATCCATATAATTACAGGAGGCTCTCATGGCCAAGGGTAGAACTACCAAAACAACTACGAAAAAAACAGCGGCTGCCGCCAAGCCCGCGAGGAAGAAGTCAGGCCTTCAGCTCGAGTATATTCTCTACTCTAAAAAGAACAAGGTCGCGTACGTCACCATAAACCGCCCCGAGGTGCGTAACGCCCTTAATTCCGAGGTCAGGGAAGAGCTGGCCATTGCCATCGAAGACGCGTGGCTCGACGACGGTATAGGGGTTATAGTCCTTACGGGCGCGGGAGGCAAGGCCTTTTCCGCGGGCGGCGATCTGTCCTGGATAGTCGATCCCAAAAAGAAGGTAGACGCCAAGTACATGCTCGTCCACTACAGGCTTGCAACGGCGATGCGCTGCTGCGGAAAACCGATCATAGCCCGCGTTGACGGTTACTGCGTCGGCGGCGGGAACGAGCTCAACATGCTCTGTGACCTCACGATAGCCTCCGATACTTCCATATTTGCACAGGCCGGCCCGCTCGTCGGGAGCGCGCCTATATGGTACGGCCTCCAGCAGCTCCAGCACTCTGTAGGCGACAAAAAAGCCCGCGAAATAGTTTATCTATGTGACCGCTACACGGCACAGGAAGCGATGGATATGGGCTGGGTCAACAAAGTCGTCCCACAGGACAAGCTCGACGAAGAGGTGGATGCGTGGTGCAAGAGCCTCCTCCAGAAGAGCAGGCAATCGCTCAGGATTGCGAAGCTCCAGATCAACTTCGTATCCGACATGGCCCACCCTCAGATCACGCACGGGCTCGAGCTTGCCCGCTTCTTCATGAAGGCCCCCGAGATGGTCGAGGGCGCGACGGCGTTTCTCGAAAAGAGAAAGCCCGACTTTTGGGGGGTAGATTAAACCGGACGGAGAGCAGATGCCCAAAGAAGCAGAAATAAAGTTCCTAGTCAAGCTCGACGATACGGGTGCGCCCGAAGAAATATACTGGAACGCCACCGACTCCGGTGAAGAGGGTTTCGCACCATGCGAGTCTCTCATGATATCGATGTGGGACAAGAGCGCCAGGAACAGCATGGGCATAGAGCTCTGGACCCCGCGCATGGAAGTAGGCGAGATGGGCGCTCATTTCTACCACATGTTCATGAAGATGGCCGACACATACAAAAGGGCGACTAACGACGACGCCACGTCCGAGAAGATAAGGGCCTTCGCGCTCGAGTTCGTAAAGAGCGTGGAGGCCTTCGCCAACAGGTAATCTCCTTCTCCCGGCTCTACTTAAAGGCCGGCATGACCTCTTTTGCGAAGAGGCGAAGCGTTTCGGGGTTCATAACGTCCGAGAAGAAGATGGTGTATTTCGTTACGCCCTTCTTTTCGTTCTCGCGGATTTTCGATATGCACCGCTCCGGGGTCCCGACTATTCCTATCTTCTCGATATCTCCGAAGAACCCGTAGCGCCTCTGTGCTTTCTCCAGTTTTTCCGGGAGCTCGGATTCGCTCCGCGCGAGTACGCAAACCGTCTGCTGCGATATCCTTATCCCGGACGGGTCCCGCCCGATGTCCGCACAGTGCTTCTTAAGGGCGGCGATCTTTCGCTCGTACTCGAGCGCGCTGCTCGCGGGGCAGTTCCATTCGTCCGCAAGCTCGGCTACTACTCCGAGTAAATATCTTTCCCCCGACCCGCCGATTATGATGGGCGGATGGGGCTTCTGCACGGGCTTCGGATTACAGTACGCGCCCTCTATGGAGTGATATCTGCCGCTGAAGCTCGGCTTTTCCTCGGCCCACATGGACTTTATTATCGCCGCCGCTTCCGAGAGCTCCTCTACCCTGGCCCGCGTATCCGGAAAATCGTAGCCGTATGCCCTGAACTCGGGCTCGAACCAGCCTGCCCCGATAGCGAATTCGAGCCTCCCGCCACTTACGACGTCGAGCGTCGAGGCCATCTTCGCCAGAAGGGAAGGGGGCCTGAAGGCGCTGCAAAGGACCATCGTCCCGAGCCTGACGTTCTTCGTTACGGCGGAAAGCGCGGACATGAGCGTCCACGCCTCATATATGTCGAGGTCGAGCCCGCCCTGCCCGAGGAGGTGATCGTAAAACCAGACGGAATGGTATCCGAGCTCGTCGCACAGCTCGGCCGCATCCCTTATCTCGGAGAATTCTATTTTCTGCTGACGGAGGACGACTCCGAAGTCTATTGCCGGCATTTCTCTTCCTGTTTAAGGCATTTTTTCATTTAATCTGCGTACATAAACTGCCTCCGGGTTCCCGAAAGGTTTCTCCGGAAAAGCGGCTGTTTGACACCGTGCGAGTAATATTATAACTTTAGTTCCCTCATAGAAAACCCGGAGGACTAAAGTATGAAGCTCGGAAATATCGACTTTTATGCAGGTATGTCGGGCCTTGCCGTAAAACTTCTTTTGGTGGCGGTTCTCGTGCCGGCGATGCTGGTTACCGTGGCCTGCAAGCAAAAGGATAATTCCGCGCAGAATACGGCGCAAAGCGCTCCTGCCGGGGATACGAGCGAAACACAAGGAGGCAATCCGGTGGTAATAATATCCACGTCCAAAGGTGACATAAAGGTCGAGCTCTTGAAGAACGAGGCTCCTGTAACGGTCGAGAATTTTCTCTCCTACGTAAACGACGGATTTTACGACGGCACTATTTTTCACAGGGTCATCCCCAATTTTATGATACAGGGCGGCGGGTTCACGTCCGACTTCGCCCAGAAGCCTACGAAGGCCCCGATCAAGAACGAGGCCAATAACGGGCTCAAGAACGACAGGGGCACGCTTGCGATGGCCCGTACGCAGGTCGTCGACAGCGCAACGTCGCAGTTCTTCATAAACGTCGTCGACAACGATTTCCTCAACAACGGCGCAAGAGACTTCGGATATGCCGTCTTCGGGAAGGTAATAGACGGCATGGATGTGGTTGACGCCATAGCCGCGGTCCCCACGAGCAACAAGGGCATGCACGGCGACGTTCCCACCGAAGACGTGGTTATCGAATCCGTAAAGGTCGTTGAATAACGGGTATTTTGATTTCGCCGGGTGAACCTTCATCCGGCGACTGCATCTCCGGCATCCCGGTCAATACGCCGCTGAACGTCCTCCGGTGTATGGGGCAGGGGCCGTGCTCCCTGAGAGCGTCCAGGTGCTCCCTCGTGGCGTAACCTTTATGCGAGCCGAAGTTATACTGCGGGTAGATTTCGTGGTACCGCACCATTATCGAATCCCTCGTCACCTTCGCGAGGATCGATGCCGCGGCGATGGACGAGCATCTCGCATCCCCCTTGACTATCGTCTCCTGCGGAACGAGTATTGAAAGCCCCTGGTTTCCGTCTATGAGGAGGAAATCCGGACGCGTGCGAAGATTGGCGACGGCGATTTCCATCGCCTTTAAAGACGCGCGGAGTATATTGATCCTGTCTATGACGTCGTGCTCGACTATACCGATTCCGTAAGCGACGGCGGTCCTGGTTATGGCTTCCCAGGCTTCATTCCTCGATGCCTCGGATAATTTCTTAGAATCGTCGATCCCGCCGAGCTTGCACCCGGCGGGGAGAATCACGGCCGCCGCAACCACCGGGCCCGCAAGAGGCCCCCTGCCCGCCTCGTCTATACCGGCAGGGGTCTTTCCCTTGGTCCACAATCCTTTTTCGATGGTGAAATCCGGCGGAGCCATGTCGTCCGAGTGAATCCCGAGAAGATTTATATTCACACTTCCCCCGCACGCCGGCGAATCAGGTCTATTTAACCAGTCCGTAACCGACGAGAGCTCCCCTGAGCTCTTCGTAGTATTTCTCCGACATCCGGCAGAGCGGATACCGGTATTCGTATGCTATCTTGTCCATCATGCTGAGCGCGGCCTTGACCGGGATCGGGTTCGTCTCGAGGAAGAGCGCCTCGTTGAGCGGGAGGAGCTTATAGTGAAGGTCCCGGGCCTTGTCTATATCCCCGGCCGCATAATGGTTATACAGGTCCGCGACGTCCCTCGGCGCGACGTTGGCCGTCACGGTGATGAATCCCTTCGCCCCTATGCACATGAGCGGGAAGTTAAGGGCGTCTTCGCCCGAGAGGAGCAGAAAATCCCTTCCGCACAGGCTTAATATCCTGCTCGCCTGTACCAGAGACCCCGACGCTTCCTTTATCCCGATTATGT
Organism: Thermodesulfobacteriota bacterium; assembly: GCA_035325995.1. Classification (NCBI taxonomy): domain Bacteria; kingdom Pseudomonadati; phylum Thermodesulfobacteriota; species Thermodesulfobacteriota bacterium. The sequence goes on from DAOKYU010000011.1 coordinate 4,244, forward strand.
TCGGGCAGTCCTTCGCCAGCCTCGCGACGGTCTCGGGCTGTATGTTAACGACGGAGCGCCCAGGGATGTTATACAGGATAAGCGGTATCTTTACCTGAGACGCTATCTGCCTGAAGTGGAGATACAGGCCCTCCTGGGTCGGCTTGTTGTAATAAGGCGCGACCAGGAGCGCAGCGTCTACTCCGACTTCCTCGGCGAAGCGGGTGAGCCTTATGGCCTCCTTCGTGCTGTTGGATCCTGTCCCGGCGATGACCGGCACGCGCTTGTTTACAGCCTTTACGGTAAGCTCGATGACGTATTCGTGCTCCTCGTGCGTAAGTGTCGGGGATTCCCCCGTCGTCCCGCACGGAACTATGCCGTGCGTACCGTTCTCGATCTGGAAATCTATAAGCTTTTTTAGCGCGTCCTCGTCGATCTTTCCGTTCTTAAATGGCGTGACGATGGCGACAAGCGAGCCGTGAATCATCGGTAAAGCCTCCTTGGTCTGGCAGAATTCATTATATTCGAGCTTTTGGTCAATTCAAGGTTTATACGGGACGGAGGCGAATTATCCGGCCCTTATGGCGAGGCTTGTGCGGCAGGCTTATACACTGTCCCGGAGAATTATTCTCACTCCGCACTCCGGGCAGAAACGGCTCGTTTTCGGGATGCCGCTTCCGCAGCCCCCGCATAATACGATCTCGCCTTCGGCTGCAACAGGTGCCGACCTTCTCGCCTCGGCGATCACCGCTTTGAGGAGCCCTTCGAGCTCCGACGCATGTCCCGCAGCCCTTTTCTGAAACTCTATTTTGTCCACGTTTCCGGGAGTAGTAATCGTCACCCTCGGCTCGCTGCGGTCGAGCTCGTAATGTATGTCCGTTATCCCGTTGAGCGGGATTTCCCTGAACGTTTTGAGCTCAGAAGAGTTCCTCGCGATTATGATCCGTTTAGCGGTCAATATGAACCAGGAGCTGAAGTATGTGTTGCTGTCCGTAAACGTCGGGGCCTTGCGCATAGCCCTCCAGTTAAGAAGCGTGAAGAGCACTTCCTCACCCTCGCCGAGGCGCTTTCTGAGTCCTTCGGCGATACCATCCGGGGGCTCTGTAAAACTTCCGCCCTGGAGCTTTTCGACAAGTCCCTTAAACACTCCGGCTATAGCCACTATATATACTCTCCGATAAGAAGCTCCGCTATCTGAACGGCATTGAGCGCGGCGCCCTTCCTGAGCTGATCGCCGACCACCCATAGCGAAAGCCCGTTCGGCACCGTATAGTCTTCCCTTATCCTCCCGACAAGGCACTCGTCGAGCCCCGCGGCGTCTATCGGCATCGGGTATCTAAGGTTCTGCGGCTCGTCCACGACCCTGACCCCCGGAAAGCCTGACAGGGCCTCCTTCGCCTCGCCTACCGATATCTTTTTCTCCGTCTCTATATTCACCGCCACGGAATGCGCCCTGAATACAGGCACCCTGACGGTCGTCGCCGTAACCGCGATTTCGTTATCCCCGAATATTTTCCTGGTCTCGTGATGGAGCTTCATCTCCTCTTTCGTGTAGCCGTTCTCCAGAAAGGTATCGATGTGCGGAATTATGTTGAACGCTATCTGGTGCGGGAATACCGACGGCTTCATGTCGCCCGAGCCGGCCCAGGCGAGGGTCTCCTGCCGGAGCTCCTCTATCGCCTGGGCGCCGGCGCCCGACACGGCCTGGTAGCTCGACGCGACGACCCTCTTTATTCGTGCGATGTCGTGTAGCGGCTTAAGTGCCATGAGAGTAACCGCGGTCGTGCAGTTGGGGTTCGCGATTATCCCCCTTTTCCTGTAACCGGCAGCCGCCCCGGGATTTATCTCCGGAATGACGAGAGGCACGTCTTCTTCCATCCTGAAGGCCGAGCTGTTGTCGACGACGACCGCCCCGGCCTCTACAGCGGTGGGCGCGAATTCCTTGCTCCTGCCCCCGCCGGCCGAAAAGAGGGCTATGTCTATACCCGAAAACGAATCCTTGTCCAGTTTCTTTATTTCTATATTAGTGCCGTTAAACTGCATTTTCTTGCCTGCCGATCTCTCGGATGCAAGGAGCCTGAGCTCCTTTACGGGAAAGCTCCTCTCCCTCAGGATGTCCATCATCTCCTGCCCCACCGCGCCCGTCGCGCCGGCTATTGCAACGTTATAACCACCGCTCTTCATTTATTCCTCCGAATTCTTTCTTGTCACACTTAAATCTTACTCTACCTGCAATGCTTCTTTTCGAGCTTTTCCACCTTCTCTATATTTTCCCGCTCGCTTTCATCGGGCGAAGCCGTAAACCAGGCGTCTAATATCTCGCCCGCCACGACGGGCGACACGGCCCGGAGACTCATCGCCAGGACGTTGGCATCGTTCCACTTCCGCGCCCCTTCGGCCGCTTTGGCGTCCTGGCAAAGGGCCGCGCGTATGCCTGGAATCTTGTTCGCCGCTATGCTGACGCCCGTACCCGTCCAGCAGAAGAGTATCCCCTGGTCGCATTCCCCATCGGCGACCCTCCTGGAGACCTCCTCGGCGACGTCCGCCCACTGAAGACCTTCGCCCGCGAGAGGGCCGTGGGGCTCGACCTCTATGCCCCTTTTAACCAGTTCTTCCATGACGAAGTCCGTGAGATACGTCCGCTCGTCGCTTCCAACGGCGATTTTCATAGTACGAGTAGTGTAATTAAGATGCGGGCGCCCTTCAAGGAGATGCCAGGCTGCATGCGAGCGGTAAATATTACCTGAGAAGCCCTGTGAGACCTCTGGTCACGAGGATTCCGGCGTATACGGCTGCTACGCCTATGATGTTGCTCGCAAGGACATAGAAGAGCGCATGGCCGACCTCGCCTTCCCTCAGGAGGTTAAGGGTTTCAAGGCCGAAGCTCGAGAAAGTCGTATAAGCACCGAGCAGGCCGACCATAAGGAAAAGCCTCATGTTGGGAGTAATGTAGAAACCCTCGAAAAGGTGCCACACTGCGCCGATTGCGAGGCAGCCGGTGATGTTCACGAGAAGCGTCCCCCAGGGGAACACGCCCGGAACGAGCCTGAAGACCGCCCCCGTGACCGTATACCTGAGTATGGCTCCTATTACGCCGCCCGCAGCTATATAAACGAGGTTCGACATCGGCCCTGGCCTCCGTTTTCGACAGGATTCGGAAAATAATATCTGGAAAATGATATCATATGTAAACGTTATGTCTTGAAAGACGCATAGAGTAATATGATTACAGACGCCTGTCCGGAGGTTTTTACTTCATGGCATGGAATCCAGAGCTCTACGGGAAATTTCAGAAAGAGCGGTTCGTGCCTTTCGAAGACCTGAGCGGTCTCGTGGAAATAAGGGAAGGTATGGACGTTATCGATCTTGGCTGCGGCACAGGCGAGCTCACCGAGAGGCTTTCTGATATGCTCCCCGGCAGCCGGGTTCTCGGAATAGATTCCTCGCCGGAGATGCTCGGTAAGGCTGCGCCGAGGGTAAGGCCCGGGCTCGATTTCGAGCTCCTGCCCGTACAGGACGCGGGCGGGGAATGGGATCTCGTCTTCTCGAACGCCGCTCTCCAGTGGGTTCCCGATCACGGAAAACTCGTACCGCGCCTGATATCGCTTCTAAAACCCGGGGGCCAGATCGCTGTCCAGGTTCCGTCGAACCACGTGCACATAACACAGCGCCTCGCCGGCGAAACCGCCGGAGAAGAGCCTTTCAGGAGCGCCCTCGGAGGATGGTTACGAATTCCGTCCGTACTCACCATTACTGAATACGCCGAGCTCCTTTACGAGAACGGATGCGCCGGCGTTACAGTATTCGAAAAGGTATTCCCGCATGTCCTGGACGATGCCCGGGCCGTTCTCGAATGGCTCTCCGGCACTGTGCTTTTATCTTATTTCAGCCGCCTCCAGCCTCCGCTCGACGAGGCTTTCAGGAACGCCCTTATGGAAAAGCTCGAAAAGCTCTACCCGGAAGGGCCGGTGTTCTATCCCTTCAGACGCATATTCTTTTCGGGGTTCAGGGGAAGGCGGCCGGATTAAAAACGCGACCGGCGCTCGTAAACGAGCATAGGTGTACATTTATGAACGGCACAAGCAGTATCGATAATATTCGGAGGATGCTCATATGGAGAAGAAAGGATTCTCGATAAAGGAAGCCATACGGTTCGGCTGGGACAGGATGAGGGAGAACCTCGCGTTCTTCATAGTGTTTCTCGTCGTCGGCTGGCTCGTTAATCTCTTTTTTGGAACTTTCGCGGATCTGTTCGAAGAACGCCTTCCGGCCTTTTCCATCCTTTTTTCTATCGGAAGCATTCTGGCCAGCTTCGTGATCAACTTTATTTTTATCAGGGCCACCCTTAACGTATGCGACGGAGTAACGCTCAACGTCTCGGAGCTCCTCCAATTCCCCCTATCCCGGCTCTTGAGATTCATTCTGGGGAATATCCTGTACATGCTTTTGGTGTTTGCCGGCTTTATGCTGCTGATAGTGCCGGGACTCATATGGATGATTAAATACCAGTATGTCCCATACCTGATTGTAGACAAGGACTCACCGATAGGCGGGGCGTTTTCGGAGAGCGGGAGAATAACTTCAGGGGTCAAGTGGCCGCTCTTCTGGTTTCTCCTACTGCTCGGGCTCATCAATATTGCCGGGGCGCTCGTTTTCCTCGTCGGACTCTTCGCTACCATACCGACGACCATGATCGCCATTGCTTATGTTTACAGGAAACTGTCTTCCGGGAGCGAAATCCCTGTTGGCCGGACGGCTTATGAAAACGATAACCCGTTCGCGGCGCCGGCATAACGCAGTAAATTATCATACCCATGGAGGGCCGGGAGTTGGCGGAATACAAACACACTCAGATCGGATATCTTATGCTGACATTCATCGCCGTCGGCGTATTGCTCGTACTCAACTACTTCTACCTTAGCGGCGGGGCAAACCCGTTTCTCCTCGTTATTCTCGCTGCCCTGGCCGTGTGTCTTCTCCTTTTCAGCATCCTCACGGTCAAGGTGGACGCAGAGGAAGTCTCGCTCAGGTTCGGAGTAGGGCTTATCCGGAAGCGCTTTCCGCTACCGGAAATCGAGTCCCACTCGGCGGTACGGAACCCATGGTACTACGGCTGGGGCATGAGGAGGACTCCTATAGGATGGCTTTATAACGTGTCCGGTCTCGAAGCCGTCGAGATAGCCATGAAGGACGGAAGGAAAGTCAGAATCGGCACGGACGACCCGGCCGGCCTCGATGCCGCAATAGGGGCCGCGCTTTCTAGCAAACGAGCCTGAGCTCTGGACGCTTCACATGGACGACAAGCTTATACTGAGAGCCGGGAGTTACCTCGAGCTCGAGCTGCTTCGGGAAGATCATGCCGCCGAGCTCTTCGAGCTCATCGACGGGAACAGGGAGTATCTTAAAAAATGGCTCCCCTGGCTCGACAACAACAGGTACCTCCAGAACACGATAGACTTCATCACCTTCAGCCGAAAGCAGTTCAAAGAGAGCGTATCCCTTACACTGGCGATTATGTACAGGGGGAAGATCGCCGGGGTGATAGGCTTTCACAAGGTAGACTGGATGAATCATTCGACCAGCATCGGCTACTGGCTCGGCGAGAGATATCAGGGAAAGGGAATAGTCACGAAGTCCTGCCGCGCCCTGATGGCTTACGGCTTCGGCAGCCTCGGTTTTAACCGGATAGAGATAAGATGCGCCCCTGGTAACAGCAAGAGCAGGGCGATCCCCGAGCGTCTGGGCCTTGTGGAAGAGGGCACGCTCAGAGAAGCCGAATGGCTCTACGACCACTACGTCGATCACGTAGTCTACAGCATGCTGAGAAAGGATTGGGATCCTGGTGGTGAGGAAAGCTGGCGGTAAAAACCCTCCCGCATCCGGTTAGGGAATGGGGGGAGGGCCTAAGAGAAGCAAAAGGCAAGATGTAGTTAAGCCTATGCGAATAATGCTATGAAGAAAGCGGCAAACAGGATCGAATAGAGAGCTAAATCCGTAAACCCGTATGTCTTATGAATCCGTCCGCTCATGGTATTAAGGATAGTCTATACTCGGCGGCCCCATCAAGACTTAATTTTCGACACTTTAAAAGAATTATATAGCTGTATCGCTTAATACCAAAGTATTAACGTTCAGATACGGTTTTTTACCGGCTCTCTATATCGAAATCGGCGGCAATTCCGGGTGTCCGGCCCGCCGGAAATAAGGCGGGCGTACGCTACTTCGCGCTCAGGCCGCCGTCCACGGGGAGAAGGACGCCGGTAATGAATCCCACCCTGTCGTCGCAGAGGAAAAGCACTGCCCGTGCTGCCTCGCTCGTATCCCCGAAGCGCTTTATCGGATGGACTGAAAGGTACCTCTGTCTCGCCATTTCCCTGTCCCCCCATTCCTCGAAAACATATTCGACCATGGGGGTGTAAATGGTTCCGGGGCAGATGGCGTTAACGCGTATGCCTAGCGCCGCGTATTCGAGCGCCATGCTTTTGGTGAGCTGGCCGACCGCACCCTTGGAGGAGTTATACGCTGCGAACCCCCTCGAAGCCTTGAGCCCGAGTATGGACGAGTTGTTGACGATGCAGCCGTATTTCCGTTCGAGCATGTGGGGTATGGCGTACTTCGACATGAGGAACATTCCCCTGACGTTTATGTCGAATGTAGTTTCCCACTGCTCCGTCGTCGTGTCGTGTGTCTCCACCTTGTAAATAACCCCGGCATTGTTGAAAAGGATGTCCAGCCGGCCGAATTTATCCAGGGTGTATTCGACGGCGGCCCTGCAGTCCTCTTCTCTGGATACGTCTTTTACGAGGTAGCTTATAGCGCCGTTATTCACTGCCGCCGCTTCGGCGAGGCTCTCTTCCTTCCGTCCCGTTATAACGACGTTCGCCCCTTCTTCCGCGAACAGCCGCGCCGTTTCCCTACCTATACCAGTGCCGCCGCCCGTTATGAGGGCGGTCTTTCCTTCGAGAAGTTTCATGGGATTATCACCTGGATTATTTTAGGATTAATTATGGTGGAGATTCAAATTTAATCAATACCTTAAATGCGTGTAACGCTTGTTGCGAAGCGTCCCTGCTATCTATTCGGCGGTATTCAGGTTTTAGGAGAGGTGTTATATAATCTCATTCGAGGAGCGGGATCTGGAGATTAATATTATAAGCGCCGTCATCAAATTAACGAGAGGATAGATTATGGAAAGCCGTCCTGATAACGCAGGAAAGCCGCAGTACAAGGATCCGAAGAACATCGCCATAGCGCTGCTGGTCCTGATAGCCCTCGTAATGGGGTTCTTTCTCTTAAGGGACAAACTCCCCGCGGAAGGTCCGGAAAAGACGGCCGAGCAGCCGGCGGCATCGGGCAGCGTGTCCGTCGTCGAGGTCAGGTTCGACAAGGAGAATAATTCCTTCGTCGATATCATATTCAACGAGCCCGTCGGGAAGGACGACACGGGCGAGATACTCGGACGCGACCCGGCTACGATTACCCCGTCCGTAAACGGCGCCTGGCAGTGGAAGTCGCCTAACGTCCTCACCTTCCAGGCCTCCTACAGGTTCAACATGGCCACCGATTACAGGATCAAGCTCAATCCTGAGAACTTTTTAAAATCCGGCGAGACGCTCGGCGGAAAAACCGAGTTCAGTATACGGACCGACAAGTTCAGGGTCGTAAAGGCCTCGGTCTCCGAGGAGCCCGTCCCCGACGAGAGGAACACTGTCACGCTGAACGGCACCGTGGATTTCAACTATCCCGTCGACCCTAACGTCCTCGCGAGAAAAATATCCCTGAGAGAAGTCGGCGGCGGGGGCGAGGGGCCCGGGGAAGTCCCGCTAAAGCTCATTACCGAGTACTGGCACAACACGATGAAATGGAGGAGCGGGCCGCTCGAAAAGGCGGCCGGCGAGAGGACGTTCGAGCTCGTCATAGTAGGCGACCTCACGCCCACGGACGGCAACGTCACGCTCGGTGACGATTTTATAGAGAAGATAACCCTCGGCTCCAGGGACAAGCTCGCCGTCAGGGGCGCCGAGCCTAAATCCGCATATCCGAAGTCGTCCGTAACCATAGGGTTCTCTTCCTTCGTGAGCCCCGAAATCGCGTCCGACTACATCTCGGTCGAGCCCAAAGTGAGCTACGCGGTAAAGAGGGTCGGCAACGATCTGATTCTGACCGGCGATTTCGTCCCCGGAAAGAAATACAACCTCAAGATCGCAGAGGGCATGCCGGCGCTCGACGACGCCGTTTTGAGGGAGGAGTATAAAAAGGAAATCCGGTTCGCGAATCTAGATCCGACGATCGAGTTCGAAAGCCCCGGCATGTTCCTCGATTCCAACGGCACCAAGGCCGTCGCGCTCAAATCCATAAACATAAACACCGTGGACCTCACTGTGGACAAGGTCTACCTCAACAACCTCTTCTTCCTCTTTCAGTCCTACGGATATTCGGTCTGGCGGGACGAGTTCTACCAGGGCTCCATCGGGGATTATTTCGGGGGAAGGGTTTCGGAGGCGTACGGCTTCAAGATAGCCGAAAAGCAGAACCAGGAGGTCAGAACGGTTCTCGACCTGAAGAAATATATACCGTCCGAGCCCGGGCTCTATCAGGTAGGCATACTGCCGCAGGGGCAGTACCAGGGCGTACAGAAGTGGGTGCTCATAACGGACATCGGCATAGTTGCCAAGAAGGGCAAGGACGGGTTCCTCGTATGGACCAGCTCGTTTTCCACCCTCGATCCGGTCGCCGGGGCGAGCGTCAGAATCATAAGCGACAAGAACCAGGTCATAGCGGAGGGCACGACGGACTCGAAAGGCCTGTTCGAAACGGACAAGGCTGCGGGAGACGAAAAGAAAGGCCGGCCCTACATGGTCACGGTACAGAAGGGCGGCGACTTCAGCTTTCTCCTCCTCGATAACATGCTCATAGACACGTCCGGCCTCGACGTCAGCGGCGCGGTGCCGTCGCTCCAGGGCTACAGCGCATACGTATACGGCGAGAGGGACATATACCGTCCGGGCGAAACCGCCGAGGGCGTCGCCGTAGTGAGGGACGCCAACCTCAACATCCCCGCAAAGATGCCGGTGATACTGAGGCAGATAGACGCAAGGGGGCGCGTCGCGAGGACCGTAAAAGAAACCCTGAGCCCAGCGGGAATGGTTCCCTTCGCCATCGACATACCCGAATTCGCACCCACGGGGAACAACACCATCGAGGTAAAGATCGGCGACGAGGTCGTCGGGCAATACATGTTCCAGGTCGAGGAGTTTATCCCCGACCGCATCAAGGTCAGGATAGGGACGGACGAGTCCGCCGTCGGGGTCGGTAAGGAGCTCAGGTACGACGTCTCGAGCGCGTATCTCTTCGGGCCGCCGGCATCGGGCCTTTCCGTCGAGACCCTGGTCGATCTCGTCGAGAGGCCGTTCCTCCCCGAGGATTACAAGGGCTACGTCTTCACTAACCCTGACAGGACGTTCGAGTCGAAGGAGATATTCAAGGGCGAGGGAACTCTCGACGTGAACGGCAGCACGAGCTTCACGGCGTCCATACCCGACGGGCTACGGCCGCCGTCCTCGCTCCAGGCGCAGATATCGGCGCGCGTTCAGGAAACCGGGGGGCGCGGCGTGAACGCGACGCGTCGCGTAAACGTCGACCCCTATCCCTACTACATCGGCCTCAAGCTGAAGGACCCCGAGAAGTACGCCGAGCCCGGAAAGGAAGTGGAGCTCGAATACGTCGCCCTTGCAACCAGGGGCGACGGCACGGAAGAGGTGAACACCGGCGAGCTCAAGGCCGAGTTCTATAAAGACGTTTGGAACACCGTCCTCAGGCAAACCCCGTCCAGAAACTACAAATACGAATCCAAGCGCGATTCCGTCCTCGTGAATTCCTTTTCGATGGACGGCGGCTCGCCGAAGGGGAGCTTCACCGTCACGCCCCCTGAATTCGGCAGCTACAGGGTGGTGCTGACCGACCCGAAGGGCGGCTCGTCTACGCAGGTTCAGTTCTACGCCAGCGGATGGGGGTTCTCCCCGTGGGCGGTCGAAAATCCCGCGCGGCTCGACCTCGGCCTCGAAAAGAAGGAATACATGCCGGGCGAAACGGCTAATCTCCAGGTCAGGGCGCCGTTTTCCGGAAAGCTCCTCGTCACGGTCGAGAGGGACGAGGTCTACTACACCGAAACATACAGCATAGACGGCAACACGGCAGCGATAAAAATCCCCGTAAGCGACAAGTACAGGCCCAACGCCTACGTCACGGCGACGCTCGTCCGGGGCGTGAACGAGCTCGAGCCCGGGTCGGCGGGCAGGGCGTTCGGGGCGATTCCTATAAACGTCGACCGTACCGCCAATAAAGCCCCGGTTGAGATTACCGCACCCGAGGAGATAAGGCCGCTCACGCCGCTCGAAGTTGGGGTCAAAACCCTCCCCGGCGCTACGGTCACCGTTGCCGTAGTAGACGAAGGCATTCTCCAGCTCATCGATCAGAAGACCGCCGACCCCTTCACGTTCTTTTACAGAAAGCTCGCCCTCGAAGTCGCCTCATACGACACATTTTCCCTCCTCCTGCCGGACATTTCGATAGGACTCTCGCCCAAGGGCGGCGGCTTCGCCGCGAGAAAGGAGATGCAGTTCCTGAGCACACAGGGTATAAGAAGGGTAAAGCCTGTCGCGTTCTGGTCGGGCCCGCTCGAAGCGGACGGCGACGGGAACGTCTCCTATAAAATAGACATGCCGCAATTCCAGGGCGCGGTCAGGATTATGGCCGTCGCGGCGAGGGGCGAGGAATTCGGCTCCGCCGAAAAGTTCACCAGGGTGAAATCCCCGATAGTCCTGCTCCCCACGGTGCCGAGGTTCTTCTCCCTTAACGAGAGCGTCGTAATTCCGGTCTCCGTAAGGAACGATACCAAAAAAGACGGCACGATTACCGTTGACATGAAGATCGAAGGCCCGGCCTCTACCGGGGTCATGGACGGCGCCGGCGAGAAGGGCGTCTCCCCCGGGTCGAAAGAGGCCAGGCTCGACGTCGAGATACCCGACGGCGGCGAGAGGGCGGTCTACTTCGTCGTCGATACGGAGGACGCCACGGGAGCGGTCGCCATGGAAGTCACGGCTTCGGGTAACGGTGAATCGACTTCCTCGAACCTGGACGTCCCCGTCCTGCCCGATCTCCCGGCGAAGAGGGAGGAGAATATAGGCAGGATAGACTCACATGAATTCGAGATTCCCGTCGCCTCGGGCGACTACAGGCCGGGGACGATAAGACGGGATCTTTACGTCAGCAGGCTCCCGCTCATACAGTTCTCCGGGAAGCTCGACTACCTCCTTCAGTATCCCTACGGGTGCCTCGAGCAGATAACGTCGCGCGTCTTCCCGCTCATCTATCTTTCGGACATAGCCCGCGAGATAGACCCGTCCCTTTTCGAGAAGGGCGACCCGGCCGTTCTGGTCCAGGACGGCATCCGGCAGATCGCTTCGATGCAGGTGGACGGCGGCGGATTTTCTCTCTGGCCCGGGGGCGCTTCGGCCGAGCCCTGGGCGAGCATTTACGCGGCGCACTTCCTCGTCGAGGCGAGGAAGGCCGGCTACTTCGTCGACGAATCGCTTTACTCGAACGCCGTCGGGTATGCGAGGATGATGGCCAAGGCGCAGCCCGAGCTCGGCACGAACGAGCTCGAGCTCGCCGTCTACGCCCTCTACGTCTTAAGCCGCGACGGCAAGCCCGACATGGGCACGATGGACTTCATAAGGGACCGTTACAAAGACGAGCTCAGCGTCGAATCCCGGGCCCTTCTGGGCGGAGCGTACGCGGGCTCGGGGGACGCCTCGGCGCTGGAGCAGCTCCTCAAGGGGATAAACGACGTCGAGGAGATAGCCAGGCAAACCGGCGGCAACTTCAACTCGACCATAAGAAGCAGGGCGATTCTCCTCCTCGCTATACTCGACCTCAACCCCGACGACCCGAGGGTCCCGGCCCTCGTCGACAGGCTGTCGAGGGACGCACGGCTCAACCAGTGGTGGACGACGCAGGAAAGCTCCTTCGCCCTCCTCGCGATAGGCGAGTTTGTAAAGAAGCAGGCCGAAGCGCCGCCGTTCGTCGGCACTGTTACTATAGGCGGAAAGCAGGTGGCGACGTTCGAGAGCGGCAAGATACTCTCGCTCACGGGCATTGAGGGCGACCGGCCGATAGTCATAAACATGGACGAGGAATACAAGGAGGGAAGCGCCTTCTTCACCGTCCTCACGAGCGGTACGCCGACTCCGAAAGGGTTCAAGCCCGTCGAAGAAGGGCTATCGGTTCTGAGGGAGTTTCTGACGAGAGACGGCGCCCCTGTAGACCCGGCGAATGTCGCGCAGGGAGACCTCATAGTCGTAAGGACGAAGATCCAGAGCGGCGCGGGGCCGCTCGAAAACGTGGTCATAGAGAACCTCCTTCCCTCGGGATTCGAGGTCGAGAACCCGCGCCTCAAAACGACTGAAACCCTTAAGTGGGCGACGGGCAATACGACGGAGCCCGAATACATGGACATAAGGGACGACAGGATTCTCATATTCACGGACCTCCCGGACGCGAAGTGGTATAACTTCTACGCCCTCCTTCGCGTCGTGAACCCGGGGACGTTCGCCGTCCCGCCCGTCCAGGCCGAGGCAATGTACTCGCCCAACATCAGGTTCACCGGCAAGCTCGGCGAGCCGTTCGAGGTTAAGCTCAAACAGTGACGGAAGGGAAAAACGTGTGCGGAAAGGGACGATGAAGAGCCGTTATTCGAAGTTGACAGCGTGCGCGTGCGCGGCGGTATTGATGCTTGCGGCCGACGCGTTTTTGCTATTCCTCGCGGCCGACTATCTATTTCCGTTCCCCGAGGCCTCGATACACAAAAAGACGGCCGCCGTCATATCGGACAGCCGGGGAAGGCCGCTCAGGTTCTTCCTGCCCGAGGACAACCGCTGGCGGTTTCAAGCCGGGCTCGAAGACATATCGCCCGGGCTCGTCGAGGCCGTCATAGCCTCCGAGGACAGGTGGTTCCGTCATCATCCGGGCGTGAATCCGCTCGCCCTCGTCCGCGCGTTCTACGTTAACGTCAGGGCCGGCAGGGTCGTCTCCGGAGCCTCGACGATACCGATGCAGATAGCGCGCATGGCCGAGCCCAAGAGCCGAAACGTGGCGTCGAAGATAAAAGAGGCCTTCCGCGCGTTCCAGCTCAAGTGGCGCTACGAAGACGACGAGCTCCTCGAAATCTATCTCAACATCGCTCCCTATGGAGGCAACATAGAGGGCGTCGCGGCCGCTTCCTATTTTTATTTCGGCAAGTCCCCGCGCGTCCTGTCGCCGGCCGAGATCGCGCTCCTGACGGCGCTCCCGCGATCGCCCGTCGCATACGACCCGACGCGTAATCCCGGGTCCGCGTTCCGCGAGAGGAACAAGGTCCTCCGTCAGCTCGCCGAAATCGGCGTGTTCACGGAAGAAGACGCGGAAAGATACGCCAGGGAGCCTGTGCCCGAAAAGAGAAGGCTCCAGCCGTTCTCGGCGCCCCATTTCTCGGAGTACGTCTACCAGAAGGTCTCGCGGGGCGAGAGCGCCCGCACGACCCTCGATTCCTCGATACAGCGCATAGCGGGGGAGATAGCCGCAAGACACATAGACGACCTCAGACGGGACGGCATAGAAAATCTCGCCATAGTCGTCATAGATAACGAGACCCGGAGCTTAAAGGCCCTCGTCGGCTCGGCTGACTACTTCGATAAGAAAAGCTCGGGACAGGTCAACCTCGCGCTGGCCCCGCGCTCGCCGGGATCGGCCTTAAAGCCGTTTCTCTACGCGATGGCCATAGACCAGGGCATCGTCATCCCGGACACGTACGTCCTCGACGTACCCACGGATTATTCAGGCTACGTCGCCGAGAATTACGACGGCACCTACCGCGGCCGGATAACGCTGAGATACGCCCTCATCCTGTCCCTGAACGCCCCTGCCGTAAGGCTCCTCGCGCAGGTCGGCCTCGGGGAGTTTCACGAGCTTCTCCTCAAAGGCGGCCTCGCGACCCTCGACAGGCCGCCCGGCAAGTACGGCCTTCCGCTCATACTCGGCTCGGGCGAAGTGACGCTCCTCGACCTCACGAACCTCTACGCCACGCTCGCATCGGGAGGCGTTCACCGCCCGCTCCGTGTGATAGAAGGCAGCGAGCGGAGCCGGGGTGAATCCAGGCTCTTCTCACCCGAAGCCTCGTTCCTCACCACCGACGCCCTCACCGAGCTCAAGCGGCCGGACATGTCTTCGAACACGTGGGTGCTCACGAGGGACGTGCCCGAGGTGGCGTGGAAGACCGGCACGTCCTACGGGCACAGGGACGCGTGGTCGCTCGGCTATTCGACCCGCTACACGATAGGCGTATGGGTCGGCAATCCCGGGGGGCGGGGGCAGAAAGGCATTTCGGGCGGCGGGCACGCGGCGCCTATACTCTTCGATCTCTTTCGGGGCATAGAGGGTAACGGCGCGCGGATTGCCATGCCCGACGGGCTTAACCTCGGGACGATAGAGGTCTGCAGGTCGAGCCACATGCTGCCGACTCCATACTGCGGGCAGAGGGACGAAGTGACGTACGTCAAAGGTGTCTCCCGTATACCGAGGGACACGTATTCGAAGAGGATATTCGTAGACGGCGAAACGGGCGAGCTTCTCCTCGGGCAGTGCATAGGCGAGCGCCCGCACGAGGCGCGCATCGTAACCACGTACCCGGCGGAGCTCGTTGCATGGCGCATGGCCGAGGGGAAGGCCGCCCCGGCGATACCACCGCTGAGCCCGCTGTGTAAGGACGTCCCGTCCGAGAGCCCGCCCAGGATTGTGTCGCCCGACGGAACCACCCCCTACCGCGTCTTAAACGGCATGCCCTCCGAATACCAGAGGGTCGAGCTCATAGCGAGGGTGAGCGAGGAGGCGGATATGCTCTACTGGTATCAGGACGGGAAGCTGATAGCATCCTCGAAGCCCTACAAGCGGGTGTTCGTACCGCTCGAAGCGGGCGCGCACGACCTCGTCGTCGTGGACTCGTCCGGAAGGTCGGACAGCGTCACCTACAAGGTCGAAAAAACCGGCAACGTCGAAGTCGTCGGAAGGTGAGCCGTGCCCGTGCCGATTAAAATTCGGACTACTGTCTTCTATTTCATCTCCCTCGCTATATTCGTACTGGCCGCTTCTCTTTTTTCCCCTCGATATTCGGGCGCCCGGAACCCCGACCCCTCGATCGAATTTCAAATCTCGGGAAAGCCTCTGAAAGCGTTCAAGCTTTCGGCGCTCAAATCGAAGATCGAGCCCCGGCGCATCGAGCTCTACGACATCGAGTACGGGAAAATAAAGAGGTACGAGGGATTCGCCCTCGGGGACATTCTCGGGCTCGGCTTCGGTGAGAATCTGAAAAGCGGGGAATATACGGACGTCGCGTTTATCGCGCTCGACGGTTACAACGCCGTGGCCGCTTTGTCCGATATCTCGAAGCCGGGGGGATACATAGTTTATGCGGACCTCGACTCCGGCAAGTGGGAGCCCGTGGGGAAGCAGGGGATCGATCCGGGGCCTTTTTACCTCGTCTGGACCGGCAAGGAAGAGACCCCCGAAAACGAATACCCCTGGTCATGGCAGATAGCCGCCGTTAATCTCATGCGCTTTCAGGACCAGTACCCTCTCGTGTTCCCGAAGGGGGCGGCCGCGGATTCCCCGGCGTACAGGGGATACGGGATATTCAAGGCAAGATGCGTAAAGTGTCATTCCATGAACGGGCAGGGCGGCAAAGTCGGCCCCGATCTCAACGCCCCTAAAAGCATCGTCGAGTACCGCCCGGCCCATATGATAAAGGAGTTCATAAAACACCCCTCGCAATACCGGTACACCCGGATGCCCGATCACCCGGACCTCTCCGAAAGCGGCCTCGACAACCTGCTCGCGTATTTTCACTACATGAAGGAGATAAGGGATTGAAGCGCCGTCCCCGGGACCTGCCACGTGCGAAATTCCATAACTTGGGTAAATTGTATATTTATTCCCGCACGCCCCGCAGAGGAAAGATATAATGGAAGATATACAGACACTGCGCCGCATTCTGGCCGAGAGTAAAACCATTGCGATCGTGGGCCTCTCGGACAAGTGGCACAGGCCGAGCAACTTCGCAGCGAAATATCTCAAGGATCACGGATATAAAATAATCCCGGTCAATCCGGGACAGAAGGAGATACTCGGAGAAAAATGCTATCCGAGCCTTCTCGACATACCGGAAAAGGTGGACGTCGTGGATATATTCAGAAAGCCGGCGGACGTGCCGCCCATAGTCGAAGACGCTATAAAGATAGGCGCCAAGGTCGTATGGATGCAGATAGGGGTCATAAACGAGGAGGCGGCTAAAAGGGCCAGGGACGCGGGCCTCGAGGTCGTCATGAACCGCTGCATGAAAATAGAGCACGCGCGTCTATTCGGCGGGATTAATTTTATCGGCGTACACAGAGGCTTCCTGTCCTCGAAGAGGTCCAAATGGCTGCCCTACTAGGCCGATACCGGGGATGTCCGCAGAAGCCCGATTCGACATTTAACGTTCTGTAAAACCGTGCGAACGGCGGCGCGGTTTTTACTCTTGTCGCATAATTATTTTCGGAGGTTTGTTAATGGCTGACAGAAAATTCGGATTCGAAACGCTCTGCATACACGCGGGGCAGCTCCCGGATCCCGCTACCGGCTCCCGCGCCGTGCCCCTCTATCAGACTACGGCCTACGTATTCGACAGTGCGGACCACGCGGCTTCGCTCTTTAATCTTCAAACCTTCGGCAACATCTATACCCGTATCATGAACCCGACGACCGCCGTATTCGAAGAGAGGATGGCGGCGCTCGAAGGGGGCCGGGCGGCGGTTGCGGTATCGTCCGGAATGGCCGCACAAATGGTCGCCATCCTGACGATCCTCAAATCGGGCGACGAGCTCGTCTCGTCGAACGCGCTTTACGGCGGGACTTATACGCAGTTCGACGTCAACTTCAGAGACCTCGGCATAAACACGGTCTTCGTCAATCCGGACGACCCCGGGAATTTCAGAAAGGCCATAACGAAAAAAACGAAGGCGATATTCGCCGAAGTCATAGGAAACCCGCTCGGAAACGTTCTCGACATTGAGGCGGTTTCGGCCGTAGCGCGAGAGGCCGGCATTCCATTCATAATAGACAATACCTTCGCGACGCCGTTTCTCTGCAGGCCCATCGAATTCGGCGCGGACATAGTCGTCCATTCGGCGACGAAGTTCATCTGCGGCCACGGCACCTCCATAGGCGGCGTGCTCGTCGAATCGGGGAAGTTCCCCTGGGACAACGGCAACTTCCCCGCGATGATGGAACCCTCCAAGGGCTATCACGGGGTGAGGTTCTACGAGACGTTCGGCGACTTCGGATACACGATGAAGGCCCGCTGCGAGGTGCTCCGGACGATGGGTCCCACACTCAGCCCCTTTAACGCCTTTCTCTTCCTCCAGGGCCTCGAAACGCTCAACCTCAGGATGGAGAGGCACTGCCAAAATGCCCTCGCCGTCGCCGAGTACCTCAAGAGCCACCCGTCCGTCGAGTGGGTAAGTTATCCGGGGCTTCCGGACAGCCCGTATCACGGCCTGGCGAAAAAGTACATGCCGGGTGGCGCTGGTTCTATATTCACGTTCGGGATCAAGGGCGGAAAGGAAGCCGGCGTGAGATTCATCGAAGCCCTCGAGCTTCTGAGCCACCTCGCGAACGTCGGGGACGCGAAGACGCTCGTCATACACCCGGCGTCGACGACGCACCGCCAGCTGAGCGAGGAAGACCAGCTCCTGGCCGGCGTAAACCCCGAGATGATTCGCATCTCCGTCGGACTCGAAACCGTGGACGACATCATATGGGACATAGAGCAGGCGCTCGAAAAATCCGGGAAGGCAAAATGAGCAAGAGGGCGTTCGGGGAATCCCCGGTCGTAATAGTCGAAGAAGGCTCGGTCGGCCTCGTCGAGACGAAATATTTCACGTTCGCGAAGGAGCCCGATCTCTTCCGTCTCGAAAACGGCCTCACGCTCGGGCCGGTTACCGTCGCCTACGAAACCTACGGAACCCTGAACGAAGCTGCGGACAACGCCATACTCATCGAGCACGCCCTCACCGCGAGCGCCCACGCCGCCGGCAGGCACGCTCCCGGAGACAAAGTCCCCGGATGGTGGGACGTGATGATAGGGCCCGGAAAGGCGTTCGACACGGAAAAGTACTTCGTTGTCTGCTCGAATATTCTTGGGGGCTGCTACGGCACGACGGGCCCCTCGTCCTTAAATCCCGCTACCGGGAAGCCCTACGGGTTCGAATTCCCCATGATTACGATAAAGGACATGGTCCGGGTCCAGAAGGCTCTTCTGGACAGCCTCGGCGTAAGGCGAATAAAGGCGGTCGCCGGGGGCTCGATGGGAGGGATGCAGGCCATGGAGTGGTCGCTCTCTTATCCCGGCATGGTGGACTCGGTTGTGCTCGTGGCCTCGGGCGCGGTTTCGAACCCGCAGTCGATCGCCATACACAAGGTCGGCATCCGCGCGATAACGGACGATCCTGACTGGAACGGCGGGGATTATTACGGCGGCAATCCCCCTGCGAAGGGCCTGGCGATAGCGCGTATGATAGGACACATAACATATCTCAGCCACAACTGGCTCTGGGAGAAATTCGGGAGGAATCACCCTGATCCCCTGTCCATGAAGCTACGGCTCGACAGCAACTTCGACATCGAGGACTATCTCGAATACCAGGGGGCCAGGTTCGTCGAGAGATTCGACGCCAACAGCTATATCTACATCATGCGTGCCATAGACATCTACGACGCAGCCGAAGGGTACGGCAGCCTGGCCGAATCGTTTTCCAGGATGAAGTGCAGGAAGGCTCTCGTCGCGTCCTTCACGTCCGACTGGCTCTTCCCGCCCTACCAGTCGCGCGAGGTGGTCGACGCCATTCGCGAAAATAACATACTGTGCGACTATCACGAAATAGACTCTCCATACGGACACGATTCGTTCCTTCTCGAATACAGGACGCTGACGGAATCGATAAAGGAATTCCTGGGCTCGTTTTGAATACGCACGGGCAGAGGGACCGTGAATGAAAATAGGCATAGCACTCGGAGGGGGAGGGGCAAAGGGATACGCGCACATAGGGGTGCTCGGAGCCTTCTCCGAAGCCGGCATAGAATTCGACGTAGTTTCGGGGACCAGCATAGGCGCTCTGGTCGGCGCCGTCTATGCGGCGGGGAAGCTGTCGCGCCTCGAGGACGTTTCGCTCAAATACGGCTTTAAGGATATCCCTTTCCTTCTCGGTCCGACATGGCCGGCGAGGGGCCTTTTCTCGGGAAACTACGTCGAGAGGCTCCTCGGCGAGATCGTCGGCATCGAGAACATCGAAGACCTCGGGAAGCCGTTCGCGGCCGTTGCCGTGGACGTCGGCAGGGCCGAGACCGTAACCTTCATGAACGGGAGCCTCCGTACCGCCGTTCACGCCAGCATGGCGATTCCCGGTCTCTTCACGCCCGTCCCTCACGGGGATATGCTTCTAGTAGACGGAGGCGTTCTCGAGCCCGTTCCGGTGAAGGTACTTAAGGAGCTCGGCGCGGACATGGTCGTTGCGATAGATCTCCTGAGCAATTTTTCCGAGGACTGCGCAGTGGCGGACTTTTCTCTCGTGGATATCGTTCAGAGGAGCTCTATAATAGCCCAGAGAAGGCTTACGGAATACAGCTTCAGGGAATGCCCTCCGGACGTCGTCGTGTCCCCGTGTCTCTTGAGTGTGAAGGTGCTCGATTTCCACAGGGGCCGCTCGATAATCGAAATCGGCAGGGAAGCGGCCCAAAGCGCCGTCCCCGGGCTGAAGCGGCTTATGTCCGAATTCGAAAAGCGGAGCGCGGACCGCCCCGCCTGAAGGCTCGGGCTTTATTCCCCCTGGCTTTCGAGGAATCTTTCGGCGTCGATTGCGGCCATGCAGCCCGAGCCGGCGGCCGTTATCGCCTGGCGGTACTTGTTATCGCGCACGTCGCCCGCAGCGAAGACGCCCGGCACGTTGGTTTCGGTCGAGCCTTCTTTGGTGATGAGGTACCCGACCTCGTCCATGTCGAGCTTCCCCCTGAATATAGACGTGTTGGGCGTATGGCCGATGGCTATGAATATACCGTCTATATCCTTCGTGGTTGTCTCTCCGGTTTTAGTGTCCCTGAGGACTACGCCCTTTACGCCGCTCTCCACGTCTCCCAGTATCTCCTCTATCTCGGCATTCCAGATGAAATCCACCTTCGGGTTCTTGAACGCCCTGTCCTGCATTATCTTCGAGGCCCTCAGCTGGTCCCTCCTGTGTACGATGTTCACCCTGGAGGCGAACTTCGTAAGGAACGTTCCTTCCTCGACGGCGCTGTCCCCGCCGCCGACTACTATTATTTCCTTGCCCCTGTAGAAAAACCCGTCGCAGGTCGCGCACGTCGATACGCCCCTTCCGAGGAGGAGTTTTTCGGACGCTATGCCGAGCATTCTGGCTGACGCCCCCGAGGCGACTATGAAAGTTTCGGCCTCGAACGTCATGTCACCGGACACGACCTTGAACGGCCTTTCGCTGAAATCGACGGAGTCTATTCTTTCGCGAAGGCACGTAGCCCCGAACCTCTCGGCCTGCTGCCTCATGGCGTTCATGAGCGCCGGGCCCTGTATGCCCTCGGGAAACCCCGGAAAGTTTTCCACGTCGGTCGTGAGCGTCAATTGCCCCCCGGCTTCGAGCCCCTCGAAGACGAGCGGCTCGAGATTGGCCCTCGCCGTGTATATGGCGGCCGTCAGCCCGGCCGGTCCCGAACCCATTATTACTACCTTCTGTTTCTTTGTAAGAGCGCTTTTGTCTATCATCCGTTACCTCGCTTTTCGTCCTGCCGGACTCAGCTTTATACTACATTTCGAAGGCGGTTTTTCAAGTACGAAACGGCTCCCCATACCGGTGTTCAGGATTAGATAACCGAAACCGGGCTATGGATTCAATGTCGCGGCCGGGGTTATAAGACGTTTCGGCAAACCACGCCCTCTGGTTATACTAATCAATACGGAGAGATCGCAATGGAAAGTAAAGAGACTTTGAGCGAAGCCACCGGCGTCGCGGTCAATGCCGGCGGCAATGCCGCTATAATGCCCGGGGAGTACGGCGGCTGGCCCGGGGAATACGAGGCCGTAAGAAAGAAAGCGGGACTGCTCGACCTCTCCGCGAGGGGAAAGCTTCGCCTCGCCGGAAAGGAGCATCTCAAGTTTCTCCAGGGCATGCTGACGAACGACGTCATGAAGCTCTCCGCGGGCGAGGGCGCATACGCTGCCGTTCTTACGGTCAAGGGAAGGATGCTTTCCGACATGCGCGTTTATAAAGACCTGGATTCCGTGCTCCTCGATCTCGAGCCCGGTCTTAACATGAAGGTTAGGGACCTGCTTCTGAAATACAGGCTCTCGTACAAAGCTACTGTGGACGACGTTACGGAGGAGCTCGCGCTCTTTTCCGTACAGGGGCCCGAATCGAAGAACGTCCTCGCCTCCGCCGGCATAACCGTCCCGGAAATAAAGGAGCACGGACATTTTAGAGACGCTATTGTCGGAGCGGAAGTCGTATGCGCCTCGGCCGACAGGACTGGTGAAGGAGGCTTCGATCTATATGTCCCTCAGGACCGCGCGGAAGAAGTGTGGAATTATCTTCTCGAAAAGGGAAAGGACTTCGGTCTGGAGCCCGTCGGCTCCCGGGCCCTCGACGTCCTCCGCGTGGAAGCCGGCATTCCAATGTACGGAAGGGACATGGACGAGGACACGATCCCTATCGAGGCGGGGATATGGAGCGCGCTCAGCTTCGAGAAGGGATGCTACATCGGGCAGGAGGTCGTGGCCCGAATCAAGTGGCGGGGGCACGTGAACAGACACCTCTCGGGCATAGTTTTAGAAAAGGGCTATACCCCGTCTGCCGGTGACGAAATCTTCGGCGGCGGGAAAAAGATAGGCAGGATCACGAGCCCTGCCTTTTCACCCGCCCTCGGGCGTAATATCGCACTGGGATATGTAAGAAGAGAATTCGTCGAGCCCGGGACTGAAGTAGATATTTCCTCTCCCGAAGGCATACGGGGAAAAGGCACGGTAATGCCGCTCCCGTTTGTTCGACCGGCCCCCGGCGATTGAGAAAAATCGGCTTTTTATCTAAATTAACCCCCTATAATCCTTGATTTTATCTCCCCCTCTATTATAGTATCAGTTTAAGGTTATTTTTGTGTTTTCAGATACTTAAGGCGCGACGTTGAGTATCTTTTCTAATCTCTAGTAACGTTTTACTAATTTCTATTTTATAATTAGGGCAGGAGGCGATGGGACATGATATTCGATACTATTCTGGGTTGGTTCTCTAACGATCTGGCGGTTGATCTCGGCACCGCGAACACACTCGTATACGTAAGGGGGAAGGGGATTGTAGCCAACGAGCCGTCCGTCGTTGCGGTTCAGGAAGATTCGAGAGGAATAAAAAAGATACTGGCGGTAGGGCGCGAAGCGAAGAACATGGTCGGTAAAACCCCGGGCTCCATCAAGGCCATACGTCCGCTCAAGGACGGCGTAATCGCGGACTTCGACGTTGCTCAGAAAATGCTTGAATATTTCATCCGTAAAACCCATAACAACAGGAAAAGCTTCGTACGGCCGAGGATTATAGTTTCCGTGCCCATAGGGATTACCGAGGTCGAGAAAAGAGCGGTCAGGGAGTCCGCCGAAGCTGCCGGCGCAAGGGAAGTCTATCTCATCGAAGAGACGATGTCGGCGGCTATCGGGGCGGGCATGCCCGTCACGGAGCCCACGGGGAACATGGTCGTCGATATAGGCGGGGGCACTACGAGCGTAGCGGTCATATCGCTTGCGGGCATAGTCGTCAGCAAGTCCATAAAAGTGGGCGGCGACAAGCTCGACGAGGCCATACTCCAGTACGTAAAGCGCAACTACAACATGCTCATCGGTGAAAGGACGGCCGAGGACGTAAAGAAAAAGCTCGGCAAGGTCCTCGGTAACGGCGAGATAGGCTCGATGAACGTCAAGGGCAGGGACCTCCGGGCCGGTATCCCGCGCACTATAGAGATAACGTCCGAAGAGGTCAAGGAAGCGCTGACCGAGCCCGTGAGCTTTATAGTCGAGGGCATAAAGCAGACCCTCGAAAGGACGCCGCCCGAGCTTGCGGCGGACATCGTCGACAGCGGGATAATGCTCACCGGGGGCGGGGCGCTTCTCGGTAACCTCGACCAGCTCATAAAGGAGGAGACGGGCCTTCCAGTATCCCGCGCCGAGGACCCGCTGACGTGCGTCGTTTACGGGTCGGGCAAGGCGCTCGACGAGCTCGACCTCCTTCGCGAAGTCAGCATCAGCTATTCGTAAAGCGCGGCACAGCCGCGAGGCCAAGAGACTTCAGTTGTTAGCGTGTACAAATGGGCTTCCTGAAACGCCGTACAATTTTCATAGTTATCGTTCTACTACTCATAGCGATACAGCTGTTCTCTCTTAACCTGGAAAAACGGGAAAAGCAGACGCCCGCGGCGAGATTCGTGCTGACGCTCACCTACTATCCGCAAAAATTCGTATCCTCCGTCGCGGGCGCTATGTCCGGCGTCTGGAACGATTACATTCACCTCGTGAATTTAAGGGAGGAGAACATACGTCTCAAGGAGGAAATCGGCCGCCTCCGCCGCGAGAAGTTCGAGCTCTCCGAAGCCGGCATACAGAACGCGAGGCTTAAAAAGCTTCTCGAGTTCAGGGAGGAGGGCCCTTATCCCGCCGTACCGGCCAACGTAATCGGCGCGAGCCCGTCGATACTCCGCTCGCAGGTGATAATTGTGGACAAGGGCACGAGGGACGGCGTGACCGAGGGCATGCCGGTAGCCTCCTTCGACGGCGTCGTCGGCAGGATACTTCTGGCCGGCGACAGGAGCTCCGAAGTGCTCCTTATTACGGACCCCGTGAGCGCCGTTGACGCCTACATACACAGGACGCGCGCCCGCGGGATAGTAAAGGGCACCGGGACGGGGTGCGAGATGGATTATATAGAAAAGAAGTCGGACGTGAGCGAAGGGGACAAGGTGATATCGTCGGGGAAGGACGGCTTTTTCCCGAAGGGCGTCGTTATAGGGACGGTCACGGGCATAGAATCCAAGGGCAGCTTCATCAACGCCGAAATCTCACCGCACGTACACCTGAACTCGCTCGAAGAGGTGCTGATAATTCAAAAACCCGTAAACAGCCTGGTGCTAAATGAATAGCGCTCTTCTGATTCCGTTCCTCGCCGCGGTGTCGCTCGTCCTGATAACGCTTCAGTCGACGGTGCTGTCCCCGGCCGGCGGGCATATCTATCCCGACCTCAACCTCATATTCATTGTATTCCTGGCGATATATTCCGAGGTAAGGGGCAGCTTGCTGATAGCCGCGGGAAACGGTTATCTCATGGACGTGCTGTCGGGGAACCTCCCCGGGACGTTCACGCTTTCGCGCCTGAGCGCGTACATTCTGGTCAAATCGAGCTCGAGCCACGTGTATCTCAAAAAGTATCTGGTTCAGGGGCTCGTCATATTCGGGAGCACCGTTTTTACGTGGCTGTTCATAATGACTATAATAGTAGTCAGGGGAGAGTCCGGTTTAAGGCTGCCGCTCGGTGAGATACTGCTCCGTGGCGTGGTGAACACCGCCGTCGGGGTGCCTCTTTTCTGGGCGGCTGGAAAGGCATATGCAAGACTTCAAAGGTAAGCTCGTCATATCGACGATAATCCTTTGCGTGGCGTTTGTTGCGCTTGTATCGAGGCTCTGGTTTCTCCAGGTCATAAAGGGCGACGAGTTCGAGAGCTTCTCGGTCGGTAACAGGGTCAGGATCGAAAGGGTCCCCGCCCCCAGGGGGAGGGTGCTCGACCGCTACGGCCGCGAGCTCGTCGTGAACCGCCCGTCGTTCGATATATCCGTCCTTCCCAAGGACGTCGAGGATATACAGTCCCTTAGCGATAATCTATCCCTCATACTCGGCCTCGAAAGCCCGAAGGTGCGTGACAAGATCCTCCAGGCTACGAGGAAGAACAGGTTCAAGGCAGTCACCATCGCGCAGGACATCGACCGCGACCAGCTTGCCGTGATAGAGGCGCGGAGAAGCTCGCTTCCCGGGCTAATGATCGAAGTTAATAATCTACGCCAGTATCCGCACGGCGTCCTCGGCGCGTCGTTCCTCGGGTACATAGGAAAGGTGAGCGAAGAGGAGCTGAACGCCAACCCCGAGCTCAACTGGAACGGCCTCGTCGGAAAGAGCGGCGTCGAAAAGACATGGGAGAATTCTCTCAGGGGAGAGGACGGCTTCGTCCAGAAAGTGACGGACGCCCTCGGAAGGGAAGTGCACTCCGATCTCTTCAGGAAGGATCTCGTCAACAAGAACAGCGTGCCGGGAAAAGACGTCGTCCTGTCGATAGACATGGACCTCCAGACGGCGGCCGAAGAGGCGCTCGGTGAAGAGTTCGGGGCGATAGTCGTTATCGACGTAAGGAACGGCGACGTGCTGGCGATGGCGAGCAGGCCGACGTTCGACCCCGCGGATTTCATCAAGGGAATCGACGCCAAGAAATGGGCCGAGCTCCTTAACGACAAAAACTATCCTCTCGTAAACAGAGCGACGCAGGGCCTTTACGCACCGGGCTCGGTGTTCAAAATGGTTCCGCTCGCGGCGGCGATGAAAGAAGGGGTCATCGATCCGGACATGAGGTTTAATTGCCCCGGCTCGTACAGGCTCGGCACGCATACGTACAGGTGCTGGAAGAGGGGAGGGCATGGATCGATGAACATGAGGCAGGCGCTGGTTCATTCCTGCGACGTGTATTTCTACAAGCTCGCGGAGAAACTCGGCATAGACAAATTCTCGAAGTACATGACCGCGTTCGGATTCGGTCAGCCTACGGGCATAGGCATCGAGGAAAGGGCCGGGGTCGCTCCCAGCAGGGAATGGAAGCTCGAAAGATTCAAGAAGCCCTGGTATAAGGGTGAAACCATAGTCTCCGCAATCGGACAGGGGTATGTCAGCGCGACCCCTCTTCAGGTCGCCATGATGACGGCGGCCATAGCCAACGGAGGGACGCTGTTTACGCCGAGGCTCGTCATAAAGGAAGTCGCTTTCAGCGGGGAAACCGCTGTCAACACGGTCCCGCCGCACGGCCGTCTTCCGGTGGAGGGCAGCACGCTGGCGCTCATAAGGGAGGCCATGACCGGCGTCGTGAACGACCCGGGAGGGACCGGGAAGGGGGCCCGCCTCAAGGATATCGAAGTCGCGGGCAAGACCGGTACGGCACAGGTGATTTCGCTCGGTTCGCAGACGGATGCGAAAAAACACATGGACCATGCATGGTTCACCTCTTTCGCCCCGGCGGACAAGCCCGAGATAGCCGTTTCCGTGGTCGTCGAGCACGGGGGCAAAGGCGGCGCGGTCGCGGCCCCGCTGGCGAAGAAGATCATAGAGTATTATTTCGACCTCAAGAAGGAGAGAGACGCCGATGATAATGTTTGACAGGCGGCTCCTCTACAGCTTCGGATGGTCGCTCTTTTTCATGACGATCGCTTTCGCGGCGCTGGCGCTCCTCAACCTTTACAGCGCGTCCTATCAAACGGGCCTCGTATACTTCAAGAAGCAGGCTATATGGCTTTCCATCGGCGTGGTCGTAATGGTGCTCGTCTCTTTTATAAACAACAAGCTGATAAAGAGATACTCGCTTCACATCTACGGCGCGTCGATATTCCTTTTGATTTTTGTGCTTATATTCGGAAAGGAAGTGGCGGGGTCCAAGAGCTGGATAATGCTGGGGCCCTTCGCGAGCATCCAGCCGTCCGAGCTCGCGAAGATACCCGTCGTGCTGGCGCTCGCAAGATTCTACGACAGAGACTACGAGGGCTTCCCGTACGGCCTTCTCGATCTCGTAAAGCCCGTGCTTCTGGTCGCGCTGCCTCTCGTTCTCGTTATGCTTCAGCCTGACCTCGGCACGGGGCTGCTCATAATACTCATATCGGGCAGCATGATCCTCTTCATGGGGGTCAAAAAGATTACGCTCGCGATTATACTCGCCGTCGTCGTCGGGTTCTCCTATCCCGCGTGGCATTACTTCATGAAACCTTATCAGAAGAGCCGGATCATGACGTTTCTCGATCCGGCCCGCGACCCGCTCAACTCGGGCTATAACGCCATACAGTCCCAGATAGCCGTCGGCTCGGGCAAGTTTACCGGGAAGGGGTTCATGGCGGGCTCGCAGTCTCAGCTGAGGTTTATCCCGGCCCAGCAAACGGACTTCGCGTTTTCGGTTCTCGCCGAGGAGTGGGGGTTTGTCGGCGGCTTCTTCGCGCTCCTGCTCTATTTTATGATAATCCTGTGGATACTGGATACCGCCAGCCGATCCAAGGACACATACTCGATCCTGGTCTGCTACGGTATCGCCGCGATGTTCTTCTGGCATGCCGTCGTGAACGTCGGCATGGTTATAGGGCTTCTCCCGATCACAGGCGTGCCGCTCCTCATACTCAGCTACGGCGGCTCGTCGACGCTTACGGCGATGATAGGGATAGGCATAGTCCTCGGGATAAGGATGCGGAAGTTCCCGATACCGGAAGCCGCCGTCGAGCTCAGGTAGCTTCTTTCCCGTTAAGGTCGCCCGCGCTCGGGACGCCTCCCATACCCTTCGAAAGGCTGACGGCCCTCAGTATCGATTCCTCGACCAGCTCGGCCGCTACGATGCCGGAGACGTTGGCGTCGCCTTCCATTTCCCCGCAGGAGACCGCTATTACGACGTCGCCGTCGGCTACGGTGTGCGCCGGAGATATCACCCGCGATAGCCCAGTCTGTGCTATGCTGGCTATCCTTCCGAGCTCTGACTTGGAAAACCTGGCGTTCACGGCGACGACGGCGAGCGTGGTGTTTTGCCCGCCGCCCGCACGGAACCTGACGCCTTCCTTGAAGAGATTCACGGTCCCGGTGAACTCCGCGCTCTCAGGGGTTTTTCGCACCCCGGCTATAATCCTGCCGTTCTGACGGGAGACGACGTCGCCGAACGCGTTCACCACCGCGATGACACCTATTATAACCCCGTTGTCGAACCTGTAGGCGGCGGTCCCGAGCCCGCCCTTCGTCGCGTGCCTGAGGCCGAGGAGCTTTCCAATGGTCGCGCCGGTCCCGGCCCCGACGCTTCCTTCCTCCACTCCGTCGTGCGAGGCGTTGAGGCAGGCCCTGTATCCCATTTCTGCGTCCGGCCTTATGTTCTTACCGATGCCGATGTCGAATATGACGGCGGTCGGCACTGACGGCACGACGAGGCCGTATCCGACGTCGAGCCCTATATGCCTCTCTTCGAGATACCTCATCACGCCGCCGGCGGCGTCGAGCCCGAACGCGCTCCCGCCCGTAAGCAGCAGGCCGTGGATTTTGCCGAAAGTGCTGTGGGAGAGGAGGGGATCTATCTGCCTCGTGCTCGTGCCGCCGCCCCTCAGGTCTATGGCCCCCAGGGCCGGTTTGTCGAAGAGAAGCACGGTACATCCGGTTATGGCGTCGGGGTCCGACGCGTGGCCTGCCTTAAGGCCTGCTTGAGTAATCGATATCATGATAATTATTCTAAGATCTAAACCACATAATTCAACGCGGCGGCCCCGGCGGCAGGGCGTAGCGTCAACTTGACATGGAGAGAGAATAGGATAGAATCTTCCACGTTTTCAGGTCGTTTTGGGAGTATTCTCTTGCGGATATTTTGTCCGTCGGAGTTGTATTATAATGTCCTTCACTCACCTCATACTATGATTTAATATTTACAGCGGATTCAGGACTGAGTGAAACGGTTGTTGCAGCTATACGGTGTTTATGGGCAGGGTGAAGTGGTCATAAATGCGGTCATAAATAATGTATACAAGGCAATTGAAAATTTACGTGCTGGCGGTTCTGGCGATCTTGCTGTGTGCCGATTTTGCGGCGGCCATCACGGATTCGAGGGACATAAAGAACGTCGGACTGGACGATAGGCTCGGCGACGTCATTCCCGAGGGCATTACCTTAAAGGATGAAAACGGTAACGAAGTGGATTTCAGGGATGTTCTCTACAAGGACGGTCCCACGGTTCTTAGCCTCGTTTATTTCAACTGCCCGCGCGTCTGCACTTTCGTCTCCGATGGTCTGCTTCAGGTAGTAAACGAGCAGCAGGCTTTCACCGTGGGAAAGGATTTTAGAATCATAACAGTCAGCTTCGATCCGGACGACACTCCGGAGACGGCGTCCGAAAAGGGCGAAAGGTACAGGAAGAGCGTCCTTCGCGGCGAGCCCTCTTCGGGGGACTGGATGTTCCTCACCGGTGACGCGGACAACATAGCGAAATTGACTGGCGCCGTCGGTTTTAAATTCCTGGAGGACGGCGATGAGTTCGCCCATCCCTCGGCCATTATGATCCTCACGCCGGACGGGAGGATTTCTCGATACCTAGAGGGCATTCAGTACGAGCCTCTCGATTTCAGGCTCTCTCTCGTGGAAGCGGCGAAAGGGCAGATCGGGACCTCCGGGATACTGAACAAGGTAATGCTTTTCTGCTACGAGTTCGACCCGATCGGGAAAAGGTACGCGCTCAAGGCCCTTAACGTAGTCAAGGCGGGAGGGGTCATCACCTTGCTGGCACTTTGCGGCGTGCTTACGTATTTCTGGAGGAGAGAGAAAAAGGACCCGAATAGGAGAATGGGAGGTTTAAAATAAACTTATGACTTGGATTCCAGAGGTAGCATCTAATCTTGCGGGCAAGGTAGACGGGGTGCTTTTGACAATAACCTTGTTGTCCCTCTTCTTCTTTCTGCTTATAACCGCGATTCTCATCGTTTTCGCGATTAAGTACAGGAGAAAGAGAGACGACGAGGAGACGCCTTACATAACCGGCAGCGAGCCGCTTGAAATTATCTGGACTGTCATTCCATCAATACTCCTTATAGCTCTTTTCGTATACGGCTTCGTCGTGTTCAAGGAAATGAGAACGCCCCCGGCCGATTCTGTGGATATTACAGTCACCGGCAAGCAGTGGCTCTGGACCTTCGACTATTACAACGGTAAAAAGACGCTTAACGAGCTCTACGTCGAGCAGAACAGGCCCGTCAGGCTCGTCATGATGTCCGACGACGTGCTTCACAGCTTTTTCGTCCCGGGGTTCCGCGTGAAGCAGGACGTTCTCCCGGGCCGCTACGTTCAGCTCTGGTTCACTCCCACCAAAATCGGGACGTTCGATATATTCTGCGCCGAGTACTGCGGCACGGGCCATTCCGTCATGCTCGGCAAAGTTAACGTGCTCAGCCCCGAGGCGTACGACATATGGGAGAACGGTCTTCCGGGCGAGGGAGGAGGGGCCGTGGCTTCTCTGCCACCGGCCGAGCTCGGCGAAAAGATATATAAAGAAAAGGGATGCAATGCATGCCACAGCGTGGACGGATCCACACTTGTCGGGCCGTCGTTCAAGGGTATCTACGATCACGATACCGAGCTTCAGGACGGCTCCGTGGTCAAGGTAGACGAGAATTATATCAGGCAGTCGATACTCGAGCCGCAGTCCCAGGTCGTCAAGGGATTTCAGCCGGTGATGCCGTCGTTTAAGGGTATACTAAGTGATGACGAAGTGACGGCCGTGATCGCTTACATCAAAACACTAAAATAAAAGGGTTTCAGTTCAAGGAGGCGATTTAAAATGGCAAATCATACGATTGCCCACGATGTATATGTTCCGTTCCTGGAGAAGAAGGGTTTTCTCTCCTGGATTCTCACGACGGATCATAAACGAATCGGGATTTTATACCTGGTGTCTACTTCCCTGTTCTTCCTGGTAGCCGGCATCATCGCCCTTCTTATGAGGTTCGAGCTGCTTACCCCTGCTTCCGACTTTGTCGAGCCGCATACGTACAACGTACTCTTCACGCTGCATGGCTCGATAATGGTCTTTTTCTTTATCGTTCCGGGCCTGGCGGCCAGCTTCGGGAACTTCCTCATTCCTCTTATGATAGGGGCGAGGGACGTCGCGTTCCCCAAGCTTAACATAGCGAGTTACTGGATTTATCTCCTTGGAACCGCCATTCTCCTCATGGCCCTTCTAAAGCCGGCCGACACCGGATGGACTTTCTATACACCTTACAGCGCAACAACCAACACAGACGTGGTTCTCATGACTTTCGGTGTTTTCGTTCTCGGGTTCTCGTCCATTCTCACGGGACTTAACTTCATCGTTACGACCCACAAAATGAGGGCGCCGGGAATGACGTGGCACAGGCTTCCCCTTTTCATATGGGCGTCCTACGCCACGTCTATCCTCCAGCTCCTGGCAACGCCGGTAGTAGGCATAACCCTTCTCCTTCTCATCACCGAGAGGACGCTCGGCGTCGGATTCTTCGACCCGGCCAAGGGAGGCGACCCGATTCTCTTCCAGAACTTCTTCTGGTTCTATTCCCATCCCGCTGTCTACATCATGATCATCCCCGCGATGGGTGTTATATCCGAAATAATCCCGGTCTTTTCCAGAAAGCCGATATTCGGCTACAAGGCCATAGCGTATTCCAGCCTCGGCATCGCGTTCATAAGTTTCCTCGTCTGGGCCCACCACATGTTTACGAGCGGTATTTCCGAAACGGCGGCCACCATTTTCTCGTTCCTGACGTTCCTGGTCGCCATACCGACGGCGATAAAGGTGTTCAACTGGACGGCCACTCTTTATAAAGGTTCGATCCAGCTTCATTCCGCCATGCTCTACGCGCTCGGGTTCATATTCCTGTTCACGATCGGCGGGCTCACCGGCGTGTTCCTCGGGGCGCTCGCTGCCGACATTCACCTTCACGACACTTACTTCGTAGTCGCGCACATGCACTACGTCATGATAGGCGGCACGGTCATGGGCTTCTTCGGGGCGCTTCATTTCTGGTACCCGAAGTGGTTCGGAAAGATGTTCAACGAAACGGTAGCGAAAATAGCATGGTTCTTCATCTTCGTCGGTTTTAACGTAACGTTCTTCCCGCAGTTCTTCCTCGGAATTCAGGGCATGCCGAGGCGCTACGCGTCCTACCCGGCCGAGTTCGAATCGCTTATGGCGCTTTCGACGTACGGCTCCTGGATACTTGGGTTTGGAATACTCATTATGGTCATCAACCTTATTTCGGGGCTGATAAGCGGCCCGAAGGCGCCTGAGAATCCGTACAACTCGCTTTCTCTCGAGTGGCAGATACCGTCGCCCCCGCCGCATGAGAATTTCGAAGAGATACCGCACGTGACCGACTGGACGTACGGTTACGGAAAAAAGAAGGAGCTGGAGGTTTAACTGAGACATGGCAGAAGCTGGCATCGAGCAATCACACGGTCATAACATGGATCCGGCGACGGAGTACAGCTCCTCTAAGATGGGAATGTGGCTCTTCCTCGGAACTGAAATACTCCTTTTCGGGGGGCTGTTCGCGGCATACGCGATCTTCCACGCAAGGTATCCCGAGATGTTCTACGAGCAGCATCTGGAGCTCAATAGAACCATGGGCGCAATCAACACCTGCGTCCTTATCTTCAGCAGTTTGACGATGGCCATGGGCGTGTCCGCCATCAAGTGGGGCAAGCAGAAGACAGCGGCCATACTCATATTGATAACGATCATCTGCGGCATGATATTCGGCGTCATAAAGTACTTCGAGTACAGCGCCAAGTTCTCGCACCACATCTATCCGGACACGAGTATCTTCTTCTCGCTCTACTTTCTCATGACCGGTCTTCACATGATCCACGTCTTCATCGGGCTCGGTATACTCGGGGTCGTCTTTGTGCTGACGCTTAAAGGGAAGTTCAACTCGAAGTACAACACGCCTATTGAACTGGGCGGGCTTTACTGGCACCTCGTCGACCTTATCTGGATTTATCTGTTCCCGTTACTTTATCTTATTGGATAGCCGGAGGATAAAAACATGGCATCGCACTCGCACTCTGACAAACACGAGCACATAACGACTTACAAGACATATTTATTCGTCTGGGCGGCGCTCATGGTGCTGACTGTCATCACGGTATACGTGTCGTACGTCGATTTCGGCACCATGAACGTGGTGATAGCCATGGCAGTCGCGTCGCTTAAGGCCGCGCTCGTCGCCCTTTTCTTCATGCACCTTAAATTCGAGGATTCCATAACCTGGGTGTTCGCCCTTTTCCCCCTGGGTCTTCTTTTCCTCCTCATCACGATGACGTTCGTGGATACGTTTACGAGGGTTGTGGTACCCTGACGAAATAGATTAATGATTGGTAAAATTACTCTTTTCTTTCTTTTCCTGCTTTTAATATGGGGCAATCTGGTGTCCGGCCTGGGGGCCGGGCTCGGGTGTCCGGACTGGCCGCTCTGCCATGGGAGCGTGGTTCCTCCGTACAGGTGGGATATATACATGGAGTTTACGCACAGGGTAATAGGAGGCGTCACATCCATTTTCCTGGTGTATCTCTCATACAAGAGACTGCGGAGTTACAGTGGCTGGACGAAGCTTATACCGGTCCTGATAGTTTGCCTCCTGGCTTTCCAGATAGTCCTCGGCGGAATAGTGGTCCTTCTCGAGATACCGGTCGACCTCACGACGTTTCACTTCGCGAACGCCCTGGTGATATTCTCGCTCACGCTTTACATAGTCTTCTTCGACGGCGAGAAGGTGAAGCCGATATTCTCGCTCAGCGGTTATAACGGCGTATTTTTCTTCCTGGCCATACTGGTTTTCTTCCAGGCAGTGCTTGGGGCCTACGTGAGGCACTCCAATTCGGGGCTCGCGTGTCCCGACTTTCCAAAATGCCTCGGGTACTGGATACCCCCCGAGCTCTCGGGCATGGTCCTGAACCACTTCGCTCACAGGGTGGCCGCGTACGTCATAACTCTGATTGTCCTCGGATTTTTCATGTCCACGTGGCTTGTCGACGGGTTCAGACGCTACCGCGCGGCTTTCGGTATAGCGCTCGGGCTCATAGTAATCCAGATTATTCTCGGGGTCGGGATAATACATACGAAGCTTCATTTTGCAGCGGCGGCGCTTCATTTATCGGTTGCTCTACTCATTCTATCGTTATTCCTCTATACTTGGTTCCTGGGGATGAGGAGGATTTATGCCGGTTCAGCCGGGGCATGAGGGGGTAAATATGAACGCGATAGAGAACGCGGACAGGGGAGCTTCGAATATCGTAGTTTCCACGGTTCTCCTTACGAAGCCGGGCATAATCACGAGCGTCGCGTTTACCGGGTTCGCCGGTATGGTGCTGGCGTCGAAGGGCTTCCCCTCGATTTATCTCGCGGTCGAAGCGCTCCTCTCGCTTCTCCTTAGCGCGGCAGGGGCCGCGATTCTCAACAACGTCCTCGACAGGCGTATAGACGTGCTCATGAGCAGGCTCAGTAAGCGCGTGGACGCCCTTACGGTCATAGGTGAAAAAACGGCCGTCGCGATCGCGTTCGTCTTCATAGCTATTTCGCTCTTCATTTCGTTCTATTACCTCAACGTCGTAAACGCGGCCCTTACCATAGCCGCCATACTGAGCTACGCGCTCCTTTACACGCTATACCTCAAGCGGAGCTCGCCCTACGGGACTATTCTAGGAGGGCTGCCCGGCGCTCTTCCCGTGCTGATAGGATACGCGGCCGTGAATCCCGCCCTCGGGGTGGACGCCGTCATATTGTTCATATTCATGATGCTCTGGCAGCCGCCGCATTTCTGGGCCCTCGCCCAGAAATACAAGATCGACTATAAGAAGGCGGGTATTCCCGTAATGCCGGTAGCCATGGGGACGAAATATACGAACGTCATGATTCTTCTTTATTCCGTTTCCCTCTTTCCGCTTAGCCTTTCGCTCTGGTTCCTCGGGTACTGTTCCTATTATTACGCCATATTCGCCGTTATCTCGGGCCTCTATTTCGAATACATAATAATAAAGAGCGCGCTCAACAACACAGATTACGGCAAGGCTTTCGGGGCCTCCATCCTTTACATGCTCGTCATAATGGCGTCTCTCATTCTGGACGTGGGCTTCAATTCGCCGAACGCGATAGTAGGCGGCTGACCACCTGGCCGTTGCCGGGCCGATATTTTCCGTACTCTCAGGGGTCCGGACGGGCGCGGGATTCCCGGCGGCCTGCCCCGCTCCGTTTTTCCTCCGATACTGTTAGCTACCCGCCCTTTATCCGAGGCCTTTCATCAGCTCTTTAAGCCTTTCGAACGGCTCTCTAAGGGACCTTATCGATTCCTTCCAGAACCCGGGTGTTTCGAGGTCCATTCCGATGCTTCTTTTCGCTACGTTCTCCGCGGTATCCGAGCCCGAGAGCCTGAGGAACTTCTCGTACTTCGGCAAAAAGTCCGCGCCTTCTTTTTTAAAGAGAGAGAAGAGCCCCCGGCTGAGGAGGTAGCCGAACGTGTAGGGGAAGTTGTAGAAAGTGACTCCGACGACGTAGAAGTGGAGCTTCGATGCCCAGAAGTAAGGGTCCTCGCCGCCTTCCTCTAGGACGTCGCCGAAGACGCGGCGCTGGGTCTCCGCCATAAGCTCTTTGAGGCGGCTCACGCTCACCTCGCCTTCCTGCCTCTCTTCGTAAAACGCTTTTTCGAATTCGTAGCGCACCGGTATGTCCATGAGATATATGGCGCCGTGGTTGATTTCGGTGTCGAGCATTAGCGCCTTTTCGGCGTCTCCAATGGACTGCTCGCGGAGTATACCCTCCGTCAGGATCATTTCGCCGAACGTAGAGGCCGATTCCGCGAGCGTCATCGGATAGAAGTGCGAATAAGGCCGTATGTCGCTCATCACGTGGCTGTGAAAGGCGTGTCCGGCCTCGTGCGCCAATGTGAGCACGTCGCCGAGCGTCTCGTTGTACGTCATGAAGATGCGGGATTCCTTCGTCAGGAGCGAGCCCGTGCAAAACCCTCCCGGCCTCTTTCCTTCCCTCGGCTCCCAGTCTATCCACTTTTTATCGAAAGCGCTTCTGGCGTAGGCCCCGAGTGCGGGGTATGACCCGGAGAACGATTTCTCGACGAGCTTCTGCGCGTCGGGCCAGCTCAGTTTCTGGCCGGATTCGATGTCGAGCGGGGCGCCGAGGTCGTACCATGCGATTTGCTTTCTGCCCATAGTGCGCGCCTTGAAGCGGAGTATGTCCTTCGGAAGCTCTATCTCGTCGTAAATCGCCTCGAACATGGCGTCGAGGGTCTTCCGGCTTATGCCCGACTGGTAGAGCGCGACGTCGAGGAAGTGGTCTATGCCGCGGTACCTGTTGAGGGTGAGCCGCGTGCCTGAAATCGCGTTGAGTGCTGCCGCGGCCGTGTCTTCGATAGTCTTCCACGCCCGGTTTCCTCCCTCGAAGGCCGCCTTCCGGACGTCCCTCTCCGGCTTTTCCATGAGCGAGCGCCTCTGGGATATCGGGAGCGTCTTCACCGTGCCGCCCGGGTATTTCATATCGAACTCGAGCCTGCTCGAAACCGTATCGTAGAGACGGCCCCATGCGCTTATTCCGTCTACGCCGAGGTCGGAGGCCAGTATCTCCTTGTCGGGGTTCATGCTCCTTTCGGACAGTATCCTGAGCCTGCCGATGTAATAGGCGGCGTCCGAGAGCTTCTCCCGCTCCGTGAATCGGCGGAAGACCTCTTCCGGGACGTTCTTTAGCGCCCTTATGAGCTCGACCTTGAGTTTCGAGAGCTCGGCGTGGACGGCCGACATCTCTCCTTCCTCGCGGACATAGTCCTCGTTGAGCCCGTCGGCCGAAGCGAGGCATCCGATGTATGAGTCGATGTGGCTGTAGCGGCTCATGATGTCCTCGGCTTCGAGAATTATTTCCTCCCACCCGGCCATGTTGTCGGCGCCCAGCGCGGGCAGGGCCGCGGCCTTTTTCTGCACGGCCGCTATATCGGCCTTGAGCTTTTTCTTGAACTCCTTCATTTCCGGGCCGCCGTATTCGGGGAAATAGCTCCCGAGGTCCCAGTTCATTTTTGCCGTCGATTGATTGCTGGACATCTCGCCTCCGGTTTCATTTTGGTCGGATAATTGCGTTTCGAAAATGTAGATGTGAAATATAACATATGAAAAAGCGCCCGGATGTCGTGCACGATACCGTTTCCGCGCCGGGCACCCGGATTACCGGTATCCTACGAAGGCGGCGTCCAGCCGTTCCTTCTGCCCGGGCGTGAGCCGCCAGCCCGAGGCCCCGCAGTTCTCTACCGTCCTTTCGAGCGTGTTGGATTTGGGAATCGCTATCACGTTTTCGCCGGACGTGCACCAGTTGAGCGCGACCTGCGCCATGGTTTTCCCCGTCTCTTCCGCTATCTCTTCGAGCACCGCCATTTTGCCCGGAGATGCTCCAAAGCCCCCGGCGAGGCTGCCGTCGTCGAGCGGCGTGTAGGCCATGACAGTGATATTGTGCCTGATGCAGTAGGGTATAACGTCTTCTTCGATTCCCCGCGTGTTGAGGTTGTAGATAACCTGGTTCGACGCCAGGGGATTGTTCCTCAGGGCCGAAATTGCTTCCTCCATCTCGTCGACGTTGAAGTTGCTGACCCCTATGTATCTTATCATGCCTCTGTCTACAAGGGTTTCCATCGCGCGCATGGTTTCCTTCATCGGATACCGGCTGTTGGGCCAGTGCACTTGGTAGAGGTCGATGAAGTCCGTTCCGAGGCGCCTCAGGCTTTCTTCGGCCGCGCGGAGGACGCGGTCGTGCCCGAGGTCTCTTCCGGAAACCTTGGTGGCGATGAATACCCGGTCCCTTATCCCGCTTACGGCTTTACCGACTATCTCTTCCGCGCCGTAGCCTTCGGCGGTATCGATCAGACTCGCGCCGAGATCTATGCCCGCGCGGAGAGGCTTCGTCCCGCCCCTGTAACGCCAGGTGCCGAGGCCTATCTCGGGGATCATTACTCCCGTTGCGCCGAGCTCTTTGAGCTCCATCAGTTCAAATCCTCCATCTAAAAATTATATTCGAAAAACTCCCGATACATAGTGAAGGGCGGATGCGTATTCATGTATCGGCATCTGTTGTGGGCTCATATGCGAATATATGCAGTATGTATATTTTTTGCATGCATTTACTTGAATACCATATGGAATATTGTAAATTTATTAGCCTCGTCGGGGTGTAGCTCAGATTGGCTAGAGCGTTGCGTTCGGGACGCAGAGGCCGCCGGTTCAAGTCCGGCCACCCCGACCAGATTTTCCTCCTTTAATCTCAATTCCTTCTAAACAAAAATAGCCATAGCAGAAAATCTCGATCGAATAAATTCCCCGAGCCGGCAGGCACATGTCTCAG
The DNA here is from genome assembly GCA_035325995.1 of Thermodesulfobacteriota bacterium. Taxonomy (NCBI): domain Bacteria; kingdom Pseudomonadati; phylum Thermodesulfobacteriota; species Thermodesulfobacteriota bacterium. Next base: position 42,554 of record DAOKYU010000011.1, read on the forward strand.
GTTCCTATAATTGTTTTATTGCGGCGACAGACCCGGCGGGTTTATGCCGTGACGAATGCAATGGTATGTCGGTTTGAAGGGGTCGCAGAAGAAAAATCCGTTCGGGTATCGAGTGGCTGAGCCGGTAGAATTTCCCCATTGGGCACAAAAAAGGGGGCATGAGCCCCCTTTTTTTATTTATTGCAGACTTGTTTACTTATTTTGCAGCGTCGTCCGGCATGTCGCCACCCGGGATTTCGCCTTCGGTCGATTCGTCCGGAGCGTTGGTTTCAGCGCCGGAACCGTCCGTAGCTTCGTCGGTCATCTCACCACCAGGGATCTCGCCCTGAACTGCATCTGCTGCATCATCTGCAGCATCGCCGGTGGCGTCTGCGGCGTCACCTGCAGCATCCGTAGCCTCGTCGGTAATCTCGCCGCCCGGGATCTCGCCCTGCGGATCGTCCTGTGCCATAGCCGGAATGCTGCCAACGAGGGCGCTTCCGCTCAAGGAAATACCCATCACTAACAATAACGCAAAGAAAATGGACATTACTCTCATGTCGTCAAGTCCTCCTGAGTGTTTTTAGCCTTCGAACATGCCGATAGGCTTGAATAACTATACTGCAATATCCGTACCAATTACAAATTTTTTACAATGTCCAATGTTGTCAGTGTATTACAACCGGACCTCGGTTATAGCAACCGCTGATATAGTTGATTTTTCTGTGTGTATTCGCACAGTTGACACACGGCTGGAGTGCGTATTCACACAAGGATTCCGGGCTCACGACGTTCTGAAATTCTTGAGAGCGTCTTTCATCCTGGATACGGCCAATTTCCTGAGGGCCTTCTTCTCGATCTGCCTGATACGCTCTCTCGTGAGCTTGAACTTCCTGCCTATGTCGTCGAGTGTGACGGTTTCGCTTCTGTCTATCCCGAAACGCATCCTGAGAACCTCTTCCTCCTTGGCGGATAGAAGAGACAGTGAGCTCCGCACACAGTTCTTGAGCTCGTAGTCGATTACCGTGTAGTCCGGAGAGATGGAGTCCTCGTCCACGAGGAAATCGTAGAGAGTTCTCTTCTCGCCGTCTATGGGAGAATCCATGCTGATCGATTCATTCGTTATCTTGAGAATCCTTTTTACGTATTTCAACTGTACGCCCGAACGCTTGGCGATCTCTTCGGGCGAGGGGATGCGGCCGGATTCTTTTAAGAGCAGGGATTTTGTCCTGTACACCCTGCTCGTGACTTCTAGGAGGTATACGGGCACCCTCACGGCTCCGCGGTGAACGAGTATCGCCCTCGTTATCGATTGGTATATCCACCACGAGGCGTAGGTCGAAAATCTGTAGCCCTTGGTGTGGTCGTATCTCTCTATGGCCTTCATGAGGCCTATGTTCCCCTCCTGGATGAGGTCGAGAAAGGGGAGGCCGTGATTGATGTAGCGCTTCGCTATGCTGATGACGAGCCTCAGGTTGGCGCTGGCGAACCTCTTTTTTAAATCGCCGGCTTTAAGGGAATAAGCTTTTAAGGATGCGTGGAGCCTTTCCCTGTGGGGGCTCGACGGTGTTTTGTCGAGGTAAGTCCGTATCTGCCGCGCCTTGTGCTCGCACTTCTTCATCTTGGCGGGGATTTCTATTTCCTGTCTGAGCGTAAGGAGCGGCTCCTTGGCTATGTCGCTGAAATAATCGTTCAGTATCCTGAACTGTTCGTCGGGCGTATTGGCCCCGGCTTCCCGTTTGGTCCGTTTTCCCGTGACAAAATCCTCCGAGGGATTTTCGTCTTCGAACATGAGATCTGTCTGGAGGTCTACCGTATCGGGGGCCTCTTCGTATGTGCTGCTGAAACTATCCGTCTCGACTCCCGTTGCTTCGATTTCGCTGTATTTCATGTGTCCCGGTCCTCTCTGAATTTTTTTGTGCTGGATGCAGTTCGGCGGCAGCATGAGCCTTTTTGTCGGTAACAGGCCCGAGATTCTTGCCTTCGTTCTCTTTTGATCTTCTAAAGGTGCAATATATGTGCCATATAGTTCAGCCGTACAATTGCTCGTGATGACTGGAGGTTACAAGATTGGGGCTGTCAAAGATCCGGCTGCCCGGCACGAATGTGTGCAAAATCACACTGTACAGGGTGTACAATTTTAAAACATCGTAGCAGAAATTAATATGATATAAAAGCGAATAATGATTAGTGATAATAAAGATATTAGGCTGATTGTGCAATTCTCCGGAAAAAGGATGCCGAACTTGAGACCCAGGCTTGCTTTCAGAGTATAAGCCTCTGTAAAATCTTATTAATGTCTCAAGATCTCTCGGATATACTGAAGGCCCTCGAAAAGCCGCTCAAGTTCGCGTCTAAAAACAGCTTCTCGAAGCTGAATACGGTTAAGTCGCTGGACTCCCTTGTCGGCGACCTGGCCCTGAAGGCGCTTTCGCTCGACCTCACGAATGCGGAGGCAGAGATTATAAGGGATATCAAGGAAAGTTTCCTCGATTACGAAGGGCTCGAAACGGAGGGGAAAAAGAAGGCTATCCGGAAGGCGCTCGGGGACCTGGAGAGGCTAGGCGAGCTCCGGAGCGCCGGACGGATATCGGCCGGCGTGGAGAAGCCTCAAAAGCAGCCGGAGGTCTCCCGGAATGAATCCCCGGAAGCGCCCGAAGAAGAGAGGGGCGACCCGTTCTCGACGCCAGTCCAGTTCATAAAAGGGGTAGGGCCGAGGATAGCGGCGCTCCTCGAAAAGCGGGGCATAAAAACCGTCGGCGACGCGCTCTATTACTTCCCGAGAAGGTACGAGGACAGGAGGATCATAAAGAAAATATCCCGGGTCGAGCCCGGCCGTCGCGAGACCGTGATGGGAGAGATACTGGCCGCGGGAAGGGTGAGAACGCGGCGGCGCGCGATATATCAGGCCGTGATTTCCGACGGGAGCGGCACCCTGACGCTGGTATGGTTTCAGTTTAACGAGGGATATCTCAGGAATGCGTATAAGAAAGGCGCGCGCGTTATTCTGACCGGCGACGTGACCGTCGGCTATGGTGGGGAGCTCCAGATTATCCACCCGAGGCCGGAGGATATAGAGGTCATAGACGAGGGCGAGGAAATAGGCGAGGACAACGTTCACTTCGGCCGCATAGTGCCGGTGTATCCGCTCACCGAAGGGATAAAGCAGAGGCGGATGCGGGGTATCATGAAGTCTGTAGTCGACGGGTATGCCCATGCTGTTTCGCTGCCCGTTCCTCTCGAAATAAGCGCCGGGCGCGGGATAGCGGACTTCGGCGACGCGCTTTCGAGAGTCCATTTCCCGGAAGGAGACGACAGGGTGATCGATCTCTCCAGGGCTGAAGAGGTATACGGCTCGCCGCCGCACAGGACGCTCGCGTACTCCGAGTTCTTCTTGATGGAGCTCGGCCTCGCGCTTAAGAAAAGGGACGTCGCCGAGTCGGAGGGTATCGTGTTTCATCCGACGGGCGGGCTCAGGGAGAGGCTTTTGTCGAGCCTGGCGTTCGGGCTCACTTCGGCGCAGAAACGGGTGCTTTCGGAGATAGAGGCCGACATGATATCCCCGCGTCCGATGAACAGGCTCCTTCAGGGGGACGTCGGGAGCGGGAAGACCATAGTTGCCATAATGTCCATGCTCGCAGCCGTAGAGAGCGGGTATCAGGCCGTTCTCATGGCCCCGACCGAGATACTCGCCGAGCAGCACCTGTCGTCCGTCCTTAATTCCATGAAGGGTATGGGCGTCCGCGTCGTATTTTTAAAGAGCGGCATGGGAAAGCGCGAGAAGAATGCATATTACAAGGCGCTCGCGTCGGGCGAGGCGCAGATAGCCGTCGGTACGCACGCGCTACTCCAGGAGAAGGTGGATTTCCGGAACCTCGGCCTCGTCGTAATCGACGAGCAGCACAGATTCGGCGTGCTCCAGAGGGCGAGCCTCATGGGGAAGGGCGTAAATCCGGACGTCCTTGTAATGACTGCCACTCCGATACCGAGGACTCTCGCTCTTACCGTCTACGGCGACCTCGAGGTGTCGGTCCTCGACGAGATGCCGCCCGGGAGGAAGGCGGTCAGGACGCGCGTGTTTTACGACCAGAAGGGCTCGCGCGAGAAGGCGTACGATATAGTCAGGAAAGAGATTGAAAAGGGGAGGCAGGCTTACGTCGTCTATCCTATGATAGAGGAGTCGGAAAATCCTGATTTTAAGGACATTAAATACGCCACCCGGATGGCCGAGGAGCTCGGAAATGAAATCTTCCCGGATTTTACAGTCGGGCTCCTTCACGGCAGGATGAAGCCCGAGGAAAAAGACGCCGTCATGAGGCGGTTCATAGCCGGGCACGTGAATATTCTTGTCTCGACGACCGTCATAGAGGTCGGCGTGGACGTTCCCAACGCGACCGTTATGGTTATCGAAAACGCCGAGAGGTTCGGGCTCACGCAGCTTCATCAATTGAGGGGCCGGATAGGGAGGGGAGGGCACGATTCCCACTGCATACTGATTTCGGGCTTCAAGCGGTCCGGGGATGCTGATAAGCGGCTCTCTATAATGGCGGAAACCTCCGACGGGTTCAGGATCGCCGAAGCCGATCTTATGATCAGGGGCCCGGGGGACTTCCTCGGCACAAAACAGTCGGGCCTGCCTCAGTTCAGGTTCGCTGATATCCTGAGAGACTGGAAGATACTCGAAGAGGCGAGGGAGGATGCGTTCAGGCTCGTGTCCGAGGACCCGGCGCTCTCGAAATATCCGGAGCTTCGGGAAGAGGTCACGAGAAGGTACGGGAGCATATTCGAGCTGCCCGCCATATCCTGAGTCCCGTCACCTATTTTGTGCGAAAAAAAACGCCCGGCGCTGTATCCGACAGGCCGGGCGTCTGTTTTTTTGCCGTTTTTATAGCCTCGATTATCCTTCGAGGAGGAGCGATTCCGGGTCTTCTATGAGCTCTTTTATCTTGACGAGGAACTGTACGGCCTCGCGCCCGTCGACGATGCGGTGATCGTAGCTGAGAGCGACGTACATCATCGGGCGTATCCTGACCTCGCCGCTCACCGCCATGGGGCGCTCCTCTATCTTGTGGAGTCCGAGTATACCGACCTGCGGCGGGTTCAGAATGGGCGTGCTCATGAGCGATCCGAATACGCCGCCGTTCGTGATCGTGAACGTCCCGCCCATGATTTCCTCGAGGCTGAGGGCGTTGTCTTCGGCCCTCTGGGCGTAGTCCTTGATTTTCTTCTCGATATCGGCGAAGGACATGCTGTCGGCGTTCCTCAGCACCGGTACGACGAGCCCTTCGGTCGCCCCTATAGCGACGCCTATATCGTAGTAGTTCTTTAGAATCATGTCGTCGCCTTCAATCTCGGCGTTTACCTGCGGGAACGCCTTGAGCGCCCCAATCGACGCCTTTACGAAGAAGGAGTTTAGGCCGAGGTTGACGCCGTACTTTTCCTTGAAGGCGTCTTTTCTTCTCTTCCTGAGGTCCATGACCGCGCCCATGTCTATCTCGTTGAACGTGGTGAGCATGGCGGTCGTCTGAGTGGCCTCGAGCATGCGGCGGGCGATCGTCCTTCTCCTGCGGGACATCTTTACGCGCTCCTCGCGCGCGTCGCGCGATATGTGGAGGATAGCCGGCGCTTCCTTGGGTGCCTGTATGACCGCGGTGGAGGGGCTCTTCGCCGGCTCTTCTTTTGCGGGCTGCGCCGATTCCTTCGCTATGTAGGCCTCGACGTCTTCTTTCGTGACGCGTCCGCTCGGGCCGGTGCCCTGGACCTTGGACACGTCTACATTGTTCTCTTCGGCGACTCGCTTCGCGACGGGCGTGACCCTCTCTTCCGTCTCCTGCTTGGGGGCTTCCTTTACGGGCTCGGGCGCCGGCTCGGAGGCCCTGGCGGCTTCCCTGGCCGGGGCCGCTTCCCCTGCCTTGCCTTCTTCTATGGAGCCCAGAACTTCTCCTACCTCGACGTCCTCGCCGTCCTGCTTGAGTATCTTGGAGAGGACGCCCTGCTTTTCCGCGGCGACTTCGAAGTTGGCCTTTTCGGTCTCGAGCTCGACGAGCGCTTCGCCGATCTTGACAGGGTCTCCCTCGGCCTTGAACCACCTAACTATGGTGGCTTCGACCACCGATTCCCCCAATTCCGGAACTTTAATCTCTATAGCCATGTCGTTTTCTCCAGTTTTCTATACGTTTCTTACCCAAGTGATGCCAAGCTCGTCCAGATTGGGCAGGGGCTTTCCTATCAGGAAAGCCTGCTTTATCAGGGCTTCCTGGTTCACCTTGTGCATCGAAGCCAGCCCTTCGGAGGGGCTCGAGTTCCGTCTCCTGCCGATATAGTGAAGCAGGGTGCGGCCCTTTATGAACTTCCTCAGGAAGGGGTACATGAACATCCATGCACCCATATTCTCGGGCTCTTCCTGAAGCCATACGACTTCCTTGAGCCTGGGATATCTTTCGAGCACCTGGGTGAGTTTTTTCGTCGGAATAGGATAAAGCTGCTCTACCCGCGCTATAGCTATGTCTTTTGAATTCTGTTTTCTCTGCTCGCTGGAAACGAGATCGACATAGACCTTGCCGCTGCAGAGTATGAGCCTCTTCACACCCTTGGCCTGTGCGTCGCTCATTTCGTCGTCGATTACGGGCTGCCACGAGCCTTCGGCGAGATCCCTCGGGGTGGAGAATATCATCTGATTCCTGAGGAGGCTCTTCGGAGTGAGCACTACGAGAGGAAGGGGGTCTTCGGTGAGCACCCCTGCCTGTCTTCTCAGAAGATGGAAGTACTGCGCCGCCGTCGTGCAGTTGGCTATGCGCATATTGCCCTCGGCCGCCGAGTTCAGGAACCTGCTGAGTCGCCCTGAGGAGTGGTCCGGGCCCTGTCCTTCGTAACCGTGCGGAAGAAGGAGGACGAGCGACGGGGTCTGCCCCCATTTTGCCCTGGCCGAAACGAAGTATTCGTCTATTATCGTCTGCGCGCCGTTGATAAAGTCGCCGTACTGGGCTTCCCATATTATGAGCCTTCCCGGCTCCTGGATGTTGTAGCCGTATTCAAACCCTATACACGCGTTTTCGGTAAGAGGGCTGTTGTATATTTCGAATGCCGCTTTGGACTGCGGGAAATTCTGAAGCGGTGTGTAGGACGTGCCCTTTTCGAAATCGTAAAGGACGGCGTGCCTGTGGCTGAACGTCCCGCGTTCGCTGTCCTGGCCGGTGAAGCGTATGGAAGTGCCGTCCGCGAGTATCGTCGCGAGGGCGAGGTCTTCGGCCGCCGCCCAGTCTATGGTCTTTTCGTCTATGTTCTCCAGGGCGGCTTCCCTTCTTTCCCGGGCTCTTCTAAGCTTCGGGTTGATCGTGAAATCCCCGGGGAGGCTCATGAGAGCCGAATTTATGCTCCTGAGCTCTTCCAGCGGAACGGCCGTCTTTATCTTCTGGGCCGCACCTGCCGGGGGCTTGGCCGCGAGCATATCTTCGGGGATGTCGTCCGGCGTCAGAGACTCGAAATCGCTGTGAAGCACTTCATTGTACTTGTTAACGAGCTCCTCTGCCTCGTCCGCGGTTATTATCTTTCTTTCTATAAGCCTTGACGCCCATACCTCCCTGGCCGTCGGATGGTTGTCGATTATCTTGTACATCTGGGGCTGCGTGAATGCCGGCTCGTCCGCCTCGTTGTGCCCGTGCCGCCTGTATCCGACGAGGTCTATGAGGAAGTCCTTGTGGAAACGGGCCTTGTATGCGAAGGCGAGACGCGCGCATTCGATGCACGCCTCGGGGTCGTCGGCGTTTACGTGGACTACCGGGATGTCGAAGCCCTTCGCGAGGTCGCTCGCGTATATGGTGCTCCTGCTGTTCTCGGGAAGGGCCGTATACCCGAGCTGGTTGTTCGTTATAACGTGTATAGTGCCGCCTGTGTGGTATCCCTCGAGGCCGCCGAGGTTCAAGGTCTCGGAAACTATGCCCTGACCTGGGAACGCGGCGTCGCCGTGCACGAGTATCGGGAGCGAAACGCTCGGGTCGAACACGGGCTTTCCGGGCTTGTCGACGGACGTTCCCGCGGCCCTTGCCATCCCCTCGACCACGGGGTTTACCGATTCGAGGTGGCTCGGGTTAGGCGACAGTATTATCTGCATTTCTATGGCCCTGCCGTTCTTTACGGCGTGGCGGGCCCCTTCGTGGTATTTGACGTCTCCCGTCCATCCCATGAAGTCGCGGAAGTCCCTCTGGAGTATCGGGTCCTTGAATTTTATTAGGGTGCCCCTGTAGCCCTTGTTGAGCACGTGGTGCATGACGTTGAGCCTTCCCCTGTGGGCCATGCCGAGGAGGATGTTGTGAATGCCCGACTCGGCGGAAAGGCCGACTATTTCGTTAAGTATGGGTACGAGCATGTCCACGCCTTCGATCGAAAAGCGGAACTTGCCGGGAAATATGCGGTGAAGGAAACGCTCTAGAACCTCGACCTGCGTCAGGCTTTCGAGGAGCTGCTTTTCGTTGATAGGATCCTTGGGGGGCCTGAACGAGGCGGATTCGGCCGCTTCCCTCAGCCACCTTCTCTCTTCGAGAGAATTAATGTGGTAGTAGTCGAATCCTATTGCCGAGGAATATACCGACCGAAGGCCCTGTATCGCCTCGAGCGCGTTGGCCGCCCTGTCGGCTATGGGGCTGTCGATGATGCCGGGCGGCAGGGCGCGGAGGTCGTCCTCCGTTACCCCGTGAGTCGCCGGATCGAGAGCCGGGTCGCCGGTGGGAGTGCTCCCGAGCGGATCGATTTTTGCCGCGAGGTGGCCGAAAACCCTTATCGCCTGGGCGAGGTTGACCGCTCCGACGATCTTCTGAATGTCGTGGCCCGCAGCGGCGGCCTGACGGCCGTCGCCTATCTCGGGACGCATTTTGTCAAAAATCGTTCTCGTGGTTGAATCGACTGAATCCGGATCCTTCAGATAACGCTCGTAGAGGTCAAGTACGTAACCCGAGTTGGGTCCGTGAAAAATGTGCGAAATATCCATATATTTCCCTATTCAATCAATAGTATTTATTTCTAAACGGATTGGCTTGAATGCCTGAAATTTCGGATAGTATATTAGCATATTAATGTAAATGCCGCAATCCAGCCGTGCCTAAAATTATAACAATTTTAAGCTTTTGTGTTGCCTTCGGACGCCGCGGCGCAGAGCGTTGTGGCGTCCCCGGCCGATTTGGGTAGGGGAAACGGAAAATCCCGCTCTTTTGCCTCTTGTTCGAACGCCCGATGTAAAGCCCCAGGTGCAGCCATCTCCGCCGATAATCTTTAAGTATATACTGCTCTCCGGCAAGTAGAAGACGAAGAATGCAGGTTTTTGAAAAATAGTCCGCGCCCTGCGCCGCGCGCCGTGTGATGAGTGCGGGGTCGTCCGGCCTGAATTTGGGTTTGGAATAGGATTCCGCGGCGGTTATTCTATAATCTCCGTAACGGAGCGTGTGCCCTTTGAACACGGCGGGGGCCCGGGATTTCGACCCATATGGTGTACGTCCACAATCTTACCAAGAGGTACGGCAACCTGACAGCTGTGGAGAATCTTTCCTTTCAGCTCGAAAGGGGGGACGTGCTGGGTTTTCTGGGCCCGAACGGCGCGGGCAAGACGACGACCATGCGCATCGTCACGGGATACATGCCGCCCACCAATGGGACGGTGCACATAGAGGGCGTCGATATCTTCGACGAGCCGCTCCAGGCAAAGCGCGTGATCGGGTATCTGCCCGAGAATCCCCCGCTCTATAACGACATGACGGTGATGGAATACCTGTCCTTCGTCGCCGATATAAAGAAGGTCGGCCGGAAGGAGAAGAAGAGCAGGATATTCTACGTGATGGAGAGGTGCGGGATATCGGAGGTCAGGCGGAGAATAATAGGGCACCTTTCGAAGGGATACAGGCAGCGCGTCGGCATAGCGCAGGCTTTGGTGAATAATCCCTCGGTTCTTATACTGGACGAGCCTACCATAGGACTCGACCCGAGGCAGATAATAGAGATAAGGGATCTCATCAAGAGCCTTTCGGGCGACAGGACCGTTATATTAAGCACCCACATTCTGCCCGAAGTGACCATGATATGCAGCAAGGTGATTATCATCAACCACGGGAAAATAGTTTTAGAAGAATCCCTCCAGAGGCTCTCTGAGGATATGAGGAACGCCGAGAGCATACTACTCAGGACCAGGCAGAACGGGGAGGGAGTGGTGGAAAAGATCTACGCGCTCGGGAACGTGTCGAGCGTAAAGCCGGGAGCGGCCGGGGAGTATATAATCATCCCGAGAAAAGGGGCCGAGGTGAGGGAAGAGATATCGAGGCTCGCGGTCGAGAACGACTGGGGGCTTTTGGAGCTTCGGCCCGTCACAAACACGCTGGAAGAGGTGTTTCTAAAAGTCATATCGTCTGAAGGGAATTGAATGAGTGCATTTTACCCCGTACTTAAAAGGGAGCTGAGGTCGTATTTCGCGTCCCCGCTGGCGTACATCATACTCGTGGTCTTTCAGGTTATTTCGGCAAGGTTCTTTTTCCTGTATCTTCAGGGATTTTTGCAGTTCCAGCTCGATCCGAGCTATCAGCTCCAGACAGGGGACCTCAACCTCAATAACCTCGTGATACTCCCTTACTTCGGCACGATCAGCATCGTCCTTTTGCTCATAGTGCCGCTTATTACGATGCGTCTCATCGCGGACGAGAAGAAAAACTACACGGCGGAGCTCCTCTTCACCTCGCCTATACGCCTGAGAACGATAGTGTTCGGGAAATTTGCCGCGGCTCTCATACTCCTTATATTGATGCTGGTCCTCTCGTCGATAAACGTGTTCGTGCTCATGGTCCACGGGAATCCGGATCTGGGGGCCGTGCTTTCGGGCTACATCGGGCTATTCCTTCTGGGGGCGTCGTTCCTGGCGATAGGGATATTCGCATCGTCGCTTACGGACAATCAGCTCATCGCCGCCGTCATCAGCTTCGGCGTTCTTCTCGTGCTCTGGCTCGTAGGCGCGCTGTCCGACGCCGAGAGCAGCATTCTCGGATACCTGTCCGTTATTAACCACTACGAGGATTTCGGGAAAGGGATAATCGATCTTAAGGACGTCGTCTACTACATTTCGCTCATCTCGCTCGGCCTTTTCCTGACGTACTCGGCTCTCGAATCGGAGAGGTGGAGATGAAGAGAAGGCGCCTCATTTACGGAACGAACGCGCTCGTCTCGATATTGAGCGTCTGCGGAATACTCATACTCGTAAACTACATCTTCTTTAAGACCGACGTCAGGATCGACATGACGGATTCGAAGCTCTACACGGTTTCCGAGCACACGACCGCCGTCATAGACAACATCGACGGCGACATAGAGGTCATAGCGTTTTTCAAGGACGTCGGGGTCGACAAGGGCGAGTTTCAGGACCTCATAAAGGAATACACGAGGCGGTCGGGGAAGATAAAGGTGAGGTACGTGAACCCCGACAAGGAGCCGGGGATAGCCAAGAAGTATGACATTAAGGAGTACGGCACTGTAGTCATGGCCGACGACGAGCAGACTATAAAGCTAAGGCTCGCCGACCACATCTCGGGCGGCATTCTGAAAAGCTCCGAGGAAGACATAACGAACGCAATATTCAAGCTCAACAGGAAGGTCGACAAGACAGTTTATTTCATGACGGGGCACGGCGAGCGCGACGTCAACGACGACATAGAGCCCGAGGGGCTCGGCGTTTTGAGAAAGGCGCTCGAGGACGAAGGATACAAGGTAAAGGAGTTCATGCTGCTGCGCGGCGACGGAATCCCGGAGGACAACTCGGTCCTTCTCGTGGCCGCGCCGAAGCAGTCCTTTTCCTTAAAGGAAATCGGCATGCTGAAGAGCTATCTCGATAACGGCGGGAAGGCGATATTCCTGATAGAGCCCCGGTCGGGCTCCGAGATAGCGGGGCTCCTTAAGGGATACGGGTTCGAGATAAGGGACGATATAATCGTCGACCCGAGCTCCAAGCTCGAAGGCGGCGGGGACATAGCGCCTATAGTGGCGCAGTACGCCCACCACGACATTACGGAGGGGTTCAGGTTCGCGACCATATTCCCGTACTCACGGAGCATAGACATAGCCGAAGAAGACATCGATACTGCCGTTCTGGCTAATACGGGAGAGTACAGCTGGTCCGAGACGAATTTCGAGCTCTTCGACCAGGGTGTGGCCCAGCAGGAGGATAACGACATGGCGGGGCCGCTGGGCGTGGCGGCTGTCGTCGAGAACGAAGACAACAAGTCGCGTGTGGCGGTCTTCGGGAGCGTGGATTTCGTATCGAACATATTCATCGACTTTTCGGGCAACAGGGATCTTTTCTTAAATACCGTGAACTGGGTTTCCGGGGACGAGAACCTGATATCGATAAGGCCAAAGGCCGGGCAGGTCGGAAAGCTCGCCATAACGAACAAGCAGACGAACGTGATATTCTTTTTTACTGTAATTATGATTCCGGCTGTTATATTCTTTTCCGGTATAGCGATATGGTGGAAGAGAAAGAGGCTTTAGGGGAGGGGGCAGGTCTCTTCGGCCCGGGGCGATAATAAAAACGAAAGGGTCAAATTGGGTAAGTATTTAAGAAAATTTACGGGCACGCTCGTTGCCCTGGCATTATTCGTCATACTGCTGGGAGGCGTCCTCTACTACGATTCTCAGAAAAAGGCGGCGGAAGCACCGCCCACTGAAAAGGTCTTCCCCGGTGTAAAGCCCGACGACGTTCAAGCCATCAAAATAGTCTATCCCGGGGAAAAGGTCTCTCTCGAAAAAGCGGACGGGGAGTGGTACGTCGTACATGACGGAAAGAGGCACGAGGCCGATTCTGAAATCGTCCGGGACATCGTGGACGACCTGACCGAAATGGAAGCCGACAGGGTGGTGTCGACCGACGAGGCCGGCCTCGACGAATTCGGCTTCGTCGAATCCAAGAGGGAGTTCACCGTGGTCACGAATGAATTCGATTACCCGGTGATCATAGGCGACAAGAGCCCGGTAGGCTCGGGCATTTACATATACGACCTCGGTGAGGGACGGGTAATACTCGTAAGGGACCATTATCTCTGGGGGATTCTGAACGGGAGCGCGGAGGGCTTCAGGGACAGGGCGGTTACCGGCTTCGACAGGGACGCCGTGGACAGGATAGTGGTGAGGGCAGGGGCATTCAGCGTCGAGCTCAGAAAGGAGGGGGGCCTTTGGGTCCAGTCGGGGGCGGAATTGCCGAGACCGGTAGACCAGAAGAAGGTAGACGAGATTCTCAATTCCTTTACGAGGCTAAAAGCTTCGGACTTCGTTGCGGACGAGCCCGGGGACCTTGCGGCTTACGGCCTCGACGAGCCCGTGGCGGAAGCCGGGTTTTTCGGAGAAGACGTATCGGAGACCGTCTTTTTCGGGAAGAGGATGGACGAGGATAATTTTTACGTCATGACTTCGGGAGGGGAGGCAGTCTACGCCGTCCCCAAGGAGCACTTCGGGATACTGCCCAAGAACCTCGATCAGATAGCCGTGCTGAAGCTCCCCAGGTAACGCCGGCCGGCGGGATTTCCTACTTCTTTTTTTCCTTTACGTCGAGCTTAATTCCGAGCTCTAGGAGCTGCGCCGTATCGACGGGGGAGGGGGCTTCGGTCAGCGGGCATGCGCCCTTCTGCGTTTTCGGGAACGCGATAACGTCCCTTATGGAATCAGCCCCGGAGATGAGCATCACTATCCTGTCGAGGCCGAGCGCTATGCCGCCGTGGGGCGGCGCTCCGAATTCGAGCGCTTCCAGGAGGAAGCCGAATTTCGCCTGCGCCTCTTCGTCCGTAAGGCCGATTGCCTTGAAGAGCTTCTCCTGTACGTCCTTACGGTAGATCCTTATGCTGCCTCCGCCTATCTCGACGCCGTTTAAGACTACGTCGTACGCCCTCGAACGGATGCCGCTCTTGTCGGCCTCGTCGAGAAGACGGATATCCTCTTCCCTGGGCGAGGTGAAAGGGTGGTGCATCGCGACGTAGCGCTTCTCGGCAGGGTCGTAATCGAGGAGCGGGAACTCCTCTACCCAGAGGAAGTTGAACTTGCCGTGGTCGATGAGCCCCAGCTTCTCCCCGAGCTCGAGCCTTATGTGCGAGAGCACCATGTTGACTATGTGCGGGGTGTCGGCGGCGAAGAATACGATGTCGCCGTCCTCAAGCCGAAGCGCGTTTTTGAGGTCTTCCTTTTCCTTGTCGCTGAAGAATTTTATGATGGGGGACTGCCATTCGCCGTCCGAGACGCGAATCCATGCGAGGCCCTTGGCCCCGAGGGACTTGGCAGCCTCGCCGAGGTCGTCGATTTCTTTTCTGGAGAGGTCGCCGGCCCTTCCCTTGAGGTTGAGCGCCTTAATGATGCCGCCCTTCTTGAGGGCGCCGCTGAAGACCTGGAACTGGGAGTCCCTGAATATATCGGATATGTCCTCTAGCTCGAGTCCGAACCTCGTATCCGGCTTGTCGGAGCCGTATCTCAGCATAGCCTCGTCGTATTTCATCCTCGGGAACGGCGTTTCGATCTCTATGCCGGCTGCTTCGGAGAATATGGACTTCAGTATGCCCTCGACGACGTTCATTATGTCGCCTTCCCTTACGAACGACATTTCGAGGTCTATCTGTGTGAATTCGGGCTGGCGGTCGGCGCGGAGGTCTTCGTCGCGGAAACAGCGCACTATCTGGTAGTAGCGGTCGAACCCCGAGACCATGAGGGTTTGCTTAAGGAGCTGAGGCGACTGGGGAAGAGCGTAGAACTCGCCGGGGTTGAGCCTGCTCGGGACGAGAAAGTCCCTCGCGCCCTCGGGTGTCGAGCGCGTGAGGTATGGCGTTTCGACTTCCAGGAATCCGGCGCCGTTAAGGAAATTCCTCGTCGCGGAGACCGTTTTGTGGCGCGTAATGATATTGTCCCTCATGAAGGGGCGCCTGAGGTCGAGGTACCTGTGCCTTAGCCTGAGGAGCTCATCGACGTTTATGTCGTCCTCGATGAGGAAGGGGATGACCTTCGAGGTGTTCAGTATCCTGACTTCCCCGGCGACGACTTCTATCTCGCCGGTGGGGAGATTTTTGTTTACTGTCTCGGGCGAGCGGCTCGTGACCTTGCCGCGGACGGCAATGACCCATTCGTCCCTGAGCGCCCCCGCCTTCTCGTGAACCTCTCCGCTCACCTGCGGGCTGAATACGACCTGGACGAGGCCTTCCCTGTCCCTGAGGTCGATAAATATCACGCCGCCGTGGTCTCTGTTCGACTGCACCCATCCCATAAGCACGACGTCGCGGCCGATATCCTCCGTACGTAAATCCCCGCAGTAATCGGTCCTGGTCCAGTCTCCCAGATGTTCAAGCATGTTTGTTCGGCTCCTTTGTGTCTAGGTATCCCTCAGAAGCGAAAATCTTAACCTTTGTTTTCAATTTGGCAATACAGGCCCCCGTGGAAGACGGCGAATTCCATTCACCCCCGGATAAGGACTTCGGGAAGATAAAAATATCGAAGGGCGGCGTATAGATGGAAATTGGCTTTACCGGCGAGTATCATGGTATTAATACGGGCCCGGGCCCGGCTCTGCCTCATGGCGAAGGAAGAAGCGGTTTTGAAATATCCGCCGGTATCGGCTTTCATCCGGGATAACTATCTTGTCTTGTTAATTTTCGCAGCCGGACTTGCGCTCAGAGTCTATGACATAGACGGCGAGAGTATATGGTACGACGAGGCTGTATCCGTCGCCGTGGCGAAGCTCGGATTCGTGGAGCATCTTCGCTGGATAACCGAGGTCGACGACAACAACCCGCCCCTTTATTACACGCTTCTTCATCTGTGGGTTCAGGTTTTCGGGGATTCCGAGACGTCGGTCAGGATGCCTTCCGCCATATTCGGCTCGCTGTCAATATTCGTAATCTATGCCCTCGGGAAGCTGCTTTTCGATAAGAAAACGGGCCTCGTCGCCGCATCGATACTGGCCGTTTCCATTTTCAATATAATGTTTTCGCAGGAGGCTAGGGCCTATAGCCTTATGGCCTTTCTCGCGCTCCTGTCCTATTACTTCCTCCTTCTTACGACGATGTCGGAGAAGCGCGTATACGCGGCGGCCTACGTCGTTTCGAGCGTCTGTCTCGTCTATAGCCACTACTACGGCATTTTCGTTATGCTCGCGCAGAATATCTGGTTTTTTACGGTGCTCGCCCGGAAGAAAAGGGCAGGGGCCCTCGGGCTTTCGAAGTGGTTCCTTCTTCAGGTTGCCGTGGCTCTTCTTTTTCTTCCCTGCTCCTATTTAATGATCAGAAACACGGCCGCCATACGAAAGGGGTTCTGGATATCGGAGCCCGGGTTAAGGGACCTGCTCGGCTATTTTACATTACATGCCGGTACGTTTTTTCTCCTGTGCGTGTTTCTATTCTTCACGCTTCTTGCGCTCGCCGGCCCCGGACTGATAAAGCGCATGAGAATACCGGAAAGGTTTTACAGCAGGCAAGGTTACAACCCGGAGGGGCCCGGCATCACGTACGGCGAGAGAACGTACCTTCTCCTGGCATGGATATTCGGAGTCGTGCTCATACCTTTTGTCATTTCTCAAATATCCTCACCGATATTGATCTACAGGTACACGATAGCCGCCGCCCCGGCGTTTTACATCCTGACGGCGCGCGGGATCGGCGGACTCAGGGCGAATATCGCCATAGTGCTCGTAGTCGCCCTTATAGCGGGGCTTTCCTTCCCCGGCCTTAAGAGATACTATGTTGAGACGGAAAAGTACGATTGGCGCGAGGCTATGAAATACATACAGGAGGAGGCCGGGAGCGGGGACCTGGTGCTAACGTATCCGAGCTTCGAAGTTGAGCCCGCGGCATACTATCTGAGAAGGGGCGACCTAAGGCTGGAAAAGTTCTCACAGGGATTTTTATCCGGAAGAGCCGCCGGCGATAATGTATGGCTGGTAGTATCGAGACACAGGGGTCTCGAGAAGAATATAGTAAAGATCAAAATGGCGTCCCGCTTCGATTACGTATCTGAAAAGGAATATATGGGACTCCATATTTACAGGTTCAGGGAAAAAACGGAATAGACGGAGAGTTGCGGAAGATATTTTTAAGAGAAAAGGAAAGATTGTCATGAACGATGAAACGGATTTTCGCTCGGGGTTTATATCTATCGTGGGAAGGCCGAACGTCGGGAAATCGACGCTCGTAAACGCAGTCGTCGGCGAGAAGATCGCCGCCGTCTCGGACAAGCCCAACACGACGCGGAACAGGATACTCGGCATAAGGAACCTGCCCGACGCGCAGCTCATATTCCTCGATACCCCCGGCATACACAAGGCGCGGGGGAAGCTCGGAAAGGCCATGGTCCAGGCGGCGATGTCGGCCGTCGGGGAAGCCGACGTGATACTGATGATGATCGAGGTGAAGGAGCCGTTCGGCAAGGGGGACACGTTTATAATCGAGAGCCTTCCGAAGCCGGCAATTCTGCTCGTCAACAAGATCGACAAGATTAAAAAGGGCGAGATACTTCCCATCCTGAACGAGGCGCGAAAGTTCGGGGACAGGTTCCTAGATATAATCCCTATTTCCGCCGCAACTGCCGACGGCATTCCCGAGCTTCTGAATGCCATAAGGAGCCGCCTCCCGGAGGGGCCGAAGTATTTCCCGGACGACATGATAACGGACCAGCCCGAGAGATTTCTCGCGGCGGAGCTCATAAGGGAGAAGATATTCAACCTCACACAGCAGGAGATCCCCTATAAAACGGCCGTGTCGATAGAGGAGTTCAAGGACGTCCCCGAGAAGAAGCTCGTCCACATATCGGCTGTGATATACGTCGAGAGGATGAACCACAAGGGGATTATCATCGGAAAGGGCGGCGAGATGCTGAAGGAGATCGGGAGCCGGGCCCGCGCGGATATAGAGCGCATCCTCGGCTCGAAGGTGTTTTTGGAGCTGTGGGTCAAGGTGAGCGAGAACTGGACCGACCGGGAAAACCTGATAAGGGATTTCGGGTACGGGAGCTGAGTATGTTTCGGATGTGCGCGGCTCTTCCGGGCTCTGCGGAACGTTAAGTCGAGGCTCTGAATGATCCCGGGCGATGAGATGTCTGAAAGAAAGCTGCTCCACATTTTGAGAGACAACTATCTTCTCCTTTTCATCGTGCTTCTCGGGCTTGCGCTCAGGATTTACGACCTCGGCGGTGAGAGCGTATAGTTCGACGAAGCCGTATCCATCGACGTATCGAGGCTCGGCTTTGTAGAGCTGATAAAGTGGGTCGCCGGCCCGAGCAGGGAAACCAACCCCCCGTTTTACTACATGGTGCTTCATCTTTGGATCCCCGTCTTCGGGGATTCGGAATTCGTGGCCAGGTTCCCCTCGGTGGTGTTCGGAGTCCTTTCGATCGTTTTTACCTATTCCGTCGGCAGGCTCCTTTTCGGCGGGAGGGCCGGGCTCTTCGCCGCGCTGATAATGGCCGTCTCGTTTTTTCACGTGAGGTATTCACAGGAGGCGAGAGGCTACACGGTGATGGTTTTCCTGGCGCTCGCCTCTTATTATTCGCTCCTGAAGATGATTTCGGGGTGGAAACGGCGATGGGCTGCGGTTTACGTTCTGTCGAGCGCACTTCTCTGCTACACCCATTACTTCGGCCTTTTTACAATCCTCGCGCAGAACATCTTTTGCTTCACTCTTTTCCTGAGACGGGGCCGCACAGGCGGGCTCGGGTTTACGCGGTGGATACTCGTGCAGGTTACGTTGGGGGTCCTCTATATACCGGGTTTTATCCTTCTTGCCCGGAGGTTCTCGTCCGTAAGGGGGTCGTTCTGGATACCGGAGCCCCACTACCTGGACCTGCTTAATTATTTCAATAATTACGCGGGCTCGGCCTATATGCTGGCTCTCCTTGCCGGGTTTGTCCTCCTGGCGATAGCGAATTCCGAGAAACTCCGAAGCGTTAAAGGCCTCAAGGGGCTGTTCGCCCCGGCGGACGAAGCCGCGCCGGTCGGAGACATCACGTACGGCGAGAAGATTTATCTTCTTCTGTTGTGGATCGCGGTCCCGGTGATAGTGCCGTTCGTATTCTCTCTAATCTTCACTCCTATCGTGGTGTCCCGGTATGCGATCGTATCGTCGGCGGGACTTTATCTCCTGGCCTCCGCAGGCATGAGCGTGATCAACAAAAGGCCGGTTCTTTATGCGGTAGCCGCGGTGGTTCTATTGCTCTCGGCTGCGAAACTGTACGGGTACTACGACGGGGTAGAAAAGCACCAGTGGCGGGAGGTCGTGAGGGAGATCGAGTCGAATGCCGGAAGCGGAGACTACGTAATAGTCTTTCCCTTTTACGAAGCCGTCTCCGCCGAATATTATCTCAAGCGGGACGACCTCCGCATGATACCTTTAAGAGACAAGTTCCCCTCGTATCCCGACATGGAGACGCACGACGTGTGGTTCGTAATGCACGCGCATCCCGTTAACAGGCTGAAGACCATACAGGGCCTCTCGCCCGAATATGA
The DNA here is from genome assembly GCA_035325995.1 of Thermodesulfobacteriota bacterium. Taxonomy (NCBI): domain Bacteria; kingdom Pseudomonadati; phylum Thermodesulfobacteriota; species Thermodesulfobacteriota bacterium. The sequence continues at coordinate 62,019 of DAOKYU010000011.1, forward strand.
TTTTATATCCGAAAGCCGACATAACTTGCTGGATTTGTTCAGGCTGAGAAAGAAACGGGAGTGAGTGGAAGAATGTTTTATCTCCCCTTGAAAACCGGTTTTCTCTTCTCGGCGAAGGCCTTCTGGCCTTCTTTATAGTCGTCGCTTTCCTGCACGTTCAACGTGAGCTCTTTTAAAAGAGCCTCGTCCTCGGGGCTCATTACGAGGCTCCTCTGCCAGACGTTCGTCATCTCCTTCATGGCCTTCGTGGAGAGTGGTGCGTTGTCGGCTATCTCCCGCGCGAGGGTGTATGTGAATTCTTCGAGCTCCTCGGGCCTGACGACGAAATTGACTAGTCCCATAACAGCGGCCCTTTCGGGATTCACCGGCCTTCCGGTAAGAAAGAGCTCTTTCGTATAGCCGGGGCCCACGAGGTTAAGGAACCTCCTTACGCCCCTGTAGGAATAAACTACCCCGAGCTTGGCGGGGGGCATTCCGAAGAGGCAGCTATCGACCGAGATTCTTATGTCGCAGGTGGCGGCGATTTCGAGCCCGGCGCCGAAGGCGTGGCCGTTTATCATCGCAATCACGGGGTAGGGGAACGTCTCTATCGCGTGAATGGCCCTCGGGAGAGGGTTATCGCCCTCGAAATTCCGTATCATGTCGTCTTCGCGGATGGCCGTTATGTCGTAGCCCGAAGAGAATGCGCTCCCCCCCGCGCCGCGCATTACGACGCATCTAATCCTGTCCTCGTCCCGGAGCCTCCCGAATGTTTCCTCGAGCTCAAGCAGCATGGACGGCGTGACGACGTTCCTCTTTTGGGGGGTGTTGATAGTGAGCGTGCATACGGCCCCGCTTTCGTTTACGAGGAGCTCCCGGGTTTCGGTCATCCTGATTTCCGTATTATAATAAATATAATCGGAAGAATAATCGTCCGGCGCGGGCTTTGTCAAATCGGGCCGCCGGACCTGTTCCCCAACTGGAGCAATCCGGATTTATTGGTTATCTTTAGTACTTCATAAAGTCAGGAGAGTGACGCCATGCCTCTTTTCGAATACGAGTGCGACAAGTGCTACAACAAATACAACAGCGATATTGACGCCCTTGTGCCGAAGCTTAACAAGACCAACGCGGCCAGGATAATGAAGCAGAATCCGGGGTTCCTCTATATAGAGGTTACGGACTCGGAGACGGGGAAGGAAATCTTCGCGCTCGGCGAGAAGGCGAACACGAGAGGGCCAAGGCGCTTCCGCTTCAAGCTCGATGACAAGGTGCTCTACCTCGAGCTAAAGAACTTCAGATTCAGCCATCTCATTTACGAAGAGGGCGACGAGAAGGACCTTAAGTGCCCGATCTGCGGGGACAAGGACGTAACGAGGGTGTTCTCGACGTTCAAGGCCATATTCGACGACAAGAGCAAGAGGGCCCCGGGGCCGAAGGACGAGCTCAGGTGGCACCTCGAGTATAAACAGCAGAAGGACGAGGAAATGAAGAACGACTGGGTGGGGCAGGAACACCTCAACCAGTACTTCAACAGGTAATATCATTAAAGACAGGGGGTAGAAATGCCGCTTTTTGAATACGAATGCATCCCGTGCAGAAAGAACGTCGAAGATTCTCTTAAAGCGCTCGGGCAGAAGGTCACGAAGAAGCTCGTGGCCGACCTCGTTAAAAAATACGACAACATCAATCACATCGGCGTGCTCGATCTCGATAACGAAAAGGTGCTGGCCGAGGCCGGAAAGCGCGACAAGAACGCCGTCGATCTGAACTTCTATCTGAACGAAGGGACGATCCTCGTTTTCGTAAACCTGCCGAAGAACTACCGTTTCTCGGAGCTCATATACGTGGACGAAGACGAGAAGAAAGTCGCCTGCCCGCTCTGCGGGACGAAGAAGGTGGAGAAGGTGGTTTCGAGCTTCGCCTTTACGAGCGACCTCTCGACGAACATGCCGAAGCCCGATCTCGGGAACCTGCCGCCGTCTGTCAGGAACAGGACCTTTCTCAGTGAGTACATAGAAGAGAAGGACAGGCCGAAGAAGAACCGCTGATTGAATTGTGAACCCGCCGGTTGCTCCCGCATAGGTGCGGGGGCCGGTCGATCAAGCGCCGCCCGTTCCATTATTGCGGCGCACTTACCCGTCGCTGTTCCTGTAGGCCTCGCTCGGCTTTCCGAACCGCCTTCCGAGCTCCTCGAATATATCCTCGGGCGTAATGTCGAAATACGAAAGCGCTATCAGGGAATGGAACCAGAGGTCGGCCGTTTCGTATATGACCTCGTTCCGGCTCTCGTTCTTGGACGCGATTACCACCTCGCCCGCTTCCTCGGAGATTTTCTTCAGTATCTTGTCGAGCCCCTTCTCGAAGAGGCCGCTCACGTAAGAGCCCTCGCGCGGGTTACGCTTTCTGTCGTCGACAACGTTCCATACGTCCCGGAGTGTTTTGTCGTCCGTTCCCGCTCCGCCGAAGGCCGGGGATGTGCGTTCCGCGCCGTCGAGGGGCGTGAAGAAGCACGTCCTCTGCCCCGTGTGGCAGGCGACCCCTTTCTGGTCGACGAGAACGAGGACGGCGTCTCTGTCGCAGTCGAAGTATATCTCCTTCACCTCCTGGACGTTCCCCGATTCCTCGCCCTTCATCCAGAGCCGTCCGCGCGACCTGCTCCAGAAGTGGGTCTTCCCGGTTTCGAGGGTCTTTTCGAGCGCCTCCCTGTCGGCGAAGGCGAGCATGAGCACCTGCCCGTTCTGGAAGTCCTGAACTATGACTGAAACCAGTCCTTTGTCGTCGTACTTAACCTGATCGAGATCCATGTCGTTTCCTCCGGAAATAATAATATTAACCAAACGGGAGCCGCTTGCCGAGTCCCGGGCCGGGACGCTTTACATAACCCTCTTCATCCCTTATATTTATAGTCCTGAACCGGTTTTCATAACAAGGGGGGCGAATATATGGCAAGGGTAACTATCGAAGATTGCCTTGAAAAAGTAGTAAACAGGTTTGCACTTTCGGTCGCTGCGATGAAGAGGGCCAGGATGCTCGTCAAGGGAGCGCACCCTCTTTCGGAAGAGACCGACAACAAGGACGTCGTGACCGCTCTCAGGGAAATCGCGGAAGACAAGGTTAAGGTCGTTTATCCCGTAGGCCAGGACGAGTACTAGACGATTCCCTCCTTTTAGATCCCGGTCCGCCGGACGGTGCCGGGAATTGCCGTTCGGAGCCCCTGAGCCCGCGGCACACCCCGGATAAGGTTTTAACCGGGCTTGCTATCATGCCGAATATATTCTCGGAAAGGATATGCGGGGAATGATTCGGGCCGGTATAGACACCGGGGGCACCTTCACCGACTTCGTCTTTTTCGACGGCGAGACCATTCATTCCTATAAAACTCCTTCGACCCCGGACGATCCTTCGCGGTCGATAATAGCGGGACTGGAGCACGTCCTCGGGAAGAGGTTCCGCAGCGTCGAAATCGTTCACGGAACGACAGTCGCCACGAACGCCCTCCTCGAAAGGAAGGGGGCCAGGGTCGCGCTCGTCACGACCGCGGGCTTCGAGGACGTGATAGAGATAGGGAGGCAGAACAGGGGGAGCCTCTACGACATCTTCTGGGAAGCGCCGCGTCCGCTCGTCGGAAGGGATATGCGGCTCGGAGTCCAGGAAAGGGTGTCTTTCGAAGGGAAGGTGCTGAAGAGGATAGACGCCGCCGATCTGAAAAAGCTCCTCGCGCGTTTGAAGAGGTTAAAGCCCGAGGGCGTCGCGATTTCATTTTTACATTCCTATAAAAATTCTGTCAACGAAGAAAAGGCCGCCGTCTTTTTGGAGCCGCTCGGCGTGCCCGTTTCGGTTTCGTCGAGGATACTCCCCGAGTTCAGGGAATACGAGAGGACCTCGACGGTCGTCGCCAATGCGTACCTCGTCCCGAAGGTGCGCTCGTACATGAGATCCCTATCGGAGAATATCTCCTCCCGGAACGGTGGGGGCGACGGGATTTCGATAATGCAGTCGAGCGGGGGCGTCATATCTCCCGATGAAGCCGGAAGCGAGCCCGTGCGTATCGTCCTCTCGGGGCCGGCCGGAGGCGTGGTCGGGGCGTACGGCGCCTCAAGCGCGGCGGGGTACGAGAAGGTGCTCACGTATGACATGGGAGGCACATCGACGGACGTAGCCCTCTGCGACGGGGGACCGAAGTTCACGACGGAGACGAGCATAGACGGAGTGCCGCTCAAGGTGCCGATGATAGACGTGACGACCATCGGCGCGGGCGGGGGGTCCATAGCTTACGTGGACACGGGCGGCGCGCTTAAAGTCGGCCCTGAAAGTGCGGGGGCAGACCCCGGCCCTGCGTGCTACGGGAAGGGGGCGTTGCCGACGGTGACGGACGCGAACGTCGCCCTTCGGCGCATCGACCCTGGAAGGTTCCTCGGGGGGCGGATGATGATATACCCGGAGAAGTCGCTTTCAGCCCTGGGGAAGCTCTCGCGAAAGCTCGGCGTTACGGTCGAGGAGCTTTCAGAGGGGATAATAAGGGTTGCCAACTCAAACATGGAAAGGGCGCTCAGGGTGATATCGATAGGAAAGGGGTACGATCCCCGGGAGTTCGCTCTACTTTCTTTCGGCGGGGCGGGGGGGCTCCACGCCTGCGAGCTCGCGCGGGGGATGGAGATAAAAACGGTGATATTCCCGAGGGAGCCCGGGGTGCTGTCGGCATTGGGGATGCTCATGGCCGACACGTTCAAAGACTATAGCGCGACCGTATTCGTCGCGGCAGGCGGCGCTGCAGCGGACGAGATAGAGCGGGGATTCGAGGCGCTCGTAAAAAAATCGAGAGCGGATTTCGGTGAAAGCGGGGTAAGGTATGAAAGATACGTGGACGCGCGCTACAAGAGGCAGGCTCACGAGATCACTATCCCTTACGGTAAAAATTTTGTGAAGGTCTTCAACGAGACGCACAGGAAGCTCTACGGCTATTCGATGCCGAAGGACGAAGTCGAAGTCGTCACGCTAAGGCTGAGGGCCGTACGAAGGAAGAAAAAACTCGTGCTGCCCGAGCTCGGAAGCGGAAAGAAGACGGTAAGGGATTCGAGAGAAAGCGTGATAATCGACGGGCGCGAGACGAAGGCGCGCTCTTACATGAGGGAGGATTTCCACCCCGGATTCAGGTTCCCCGGCCCGGCGATTATCTTCGAGGAGACGTCCACGCTTTACATCGCACCGGGGTTTAAGTGTGAGGTGGATAAGTGGGGAAACATACTCGCGACCGTATGATAGTACGAGACTTTATTGACTCGGCACTTCAAAGGAAGTAAACATAGGATATTATGTCCCTGGAGTGGCGCTGAGAATGAGAAAACCCGGAAATATAGTCATAGGAGGCGGTGTTACGGGCCTCGCCGCGGGGATCACGTCGGGGCTTCCGGTGTACGAGGCCGAGAGCGTGCCGGGCGGTATATGCTCGTCGTATTATCTTCAGCCGGGAAGCGGCAGGCGTCTCTTTGAAGCGCCCGAGGATGGTGAGGCATACAGGTTCGAAATCGGAGGCGGGCACTGGATATTCGGCGGCGATCCGGTTGTTCTCAAATTCATCGAATCCCTCGGTCCCGTGAAATCCTACGAGAGAAAGTCGTCCGTCTTTTTCAGTAAGCTCGGTCTATATGTCCCGTACCCGATTCAGAATAACCTCGGCTATCTCGGGAAGGACATCGCCGCGAAGGCCGTAAGCGAGATAATAAACGCGCCCTCGGGGACGCCGCGTACGATGGCCGAATGGATAGAGATAAGCTTCGGGAGAACGCTGACAGAGATGTTCTTCGCCCCTTTCCACGACCTCTACACGGCAGGGCTCTGGACGAAGATAGCGCCCCAGGATTCGTATAAGTCCCCCGTGAACCTTTCCATCGCCGTGAAGGGGGCGATAGACAAGTCGCCGCCCGCAGTCGGGTACAACGTGACCTATATCTACCCAAAGAACGGGCTCAACTCGCTTTCGCGGAAGATGGCCGAAAGGTGCGGCGTGAATTACGGGAAGCGCGTCGCGAGGATAAAGGCCGACAAGAAGGAAATCCAGTTCTCGGACGGCTCGGGGGCGAAATACGAGAACCTGGTTTCGACGCTTCCTTTGAATAAGGCGATTCAAATGGCGGGCATACGCATCGACGAAAAACCTGCGGACTATACGTCCGTCCTCGTGCTCAATATCGGGGCGACTCGCGGGAAGAAATGCCCGGACGACCACTGGCTCTACATCCCGGACAGCGAGTCGCGCTTTCACAGGGTCGGGTTCTACAGCAACGTAGACGCCTCGTTCATGCCCAAATCTTCCCGGAAGGAAAGGGAGCGCGTCAGCATATACGTCGAGAAGGCGTACGCCAACGGGAAAAAGCCGGGGGACAAGGAGATAGCCGCATATTCGGATTCGGTCGTGAAGGAGCTCAGGTCGTGGGGATTCATAGGCAAGGCCGAGACGGTGGACCCGACGTGGATAGACGTCGCGTATACGTGGTCGTCGCCGGGCTCGAAGTGGAAGGAGACGGCGATGAAGGAGCTCGAAAAGCGGGGCATCTACCAGATAGGCCGCTACGGCAGGTGGACGTTCCAGGGGATAGCGGAGTCTATAAAGGACGGCTTCTTTGCCGGCGGGGCGTTTGGGTGATTATTAGTTTCTCCGGTTCTATAACGTGCTTTCCTGAACAGGTTTGGCTTAACGCAACCATGCAGAGAGGTCACGCTCTATCAAATTTTCTAGTCTTAATATGTCGTCTTTATAGAGTCTGATTAGGCGTTTTCTTGTTCGAGGATTTATTCGAAGTAAATTTTTATTCTTGAGGTAATTCACAAGATTTTCGGTATTCTCTCTTCCTACAATATTGAGTACGACTGGTCTAAGAGCTTTCTTGAGTTTATTTTCTTCGTTGTAAAGAAAACTTTGCAAATTATTACTCCTGGGAATTTCAGATACGTTGTATCTGGTTGTTATATCCAGCTTTGGATTATTCATCAATCCCAGAAAACCAAATAAATCATTTATGACTTCATGTGTGCTTTCCTCTAAATCTTCATACAAATATATTCTTACATTTTCGTTGCCAAAAGCCTTTATATACGCATTGACCTGATTGTAATAATAACCGACATCAATATACTGAAATCCCCACCACCATTTTTCATTTTTTCTTTTTTCAAGAATACTGTGGTCAATTGCTTGTTCGAAGCTCAAGCTCTCAATTCTATCTCTTACATGATGCCTGTAGTTTGAGAAAGCTCTTTCCGCCGGATCTCTTAAGACTATAATGATTCTAGTAGTTTCTTTCAGATAAGTCTTTAAGTTGTTTATAGTTCTTTCGTGAAAGTAGAGATAAGCAACGCATGCCTCTCCGATTGCTTTTTCATTCTTTACATCTTGAAACAGCTTTTTGTAATCGTCTAATTCCTCAACGATGTCTTGCCCATATTCAGAGCCAATTCCACTAAAGCTACTTTTACCAAATCCCGAAAAAAAGAAGCTCTCCTTCATGGAAGGAAGAAAGATATATGGATGTTGTTTAAGATAGTAATGGAGTTATGTCGTCCCTGCTTTAGCAGCTCCAACTATGAAGAAATTAGGCAACTTAGCATTCATAGCTTCCGCATTAATCATTATGTGTTAATTAGTTACTGGGATTATAACCTTGAATTCATAATCATATCTATCAACTGTTTGTTTTATATCAAAATTATTTCTTACGTAGTCTATCGTTTGAGATTGATCGGTGTCCCGGTTGGCTATTTCAATTGAACTCTTGACGAAATTATCTATTTCTTTGTCTTGAGATGTATGTGGTATCAATACGCAGTGTCCTTGAACATATTCTTTTATTGCTCCGACGTCTGAGGCAATTACGCGAGCTCCTGCTGATAGTGCCTCCAAGATCGTCAAGGGAGCACCTTCATAAAGGGATGGAGCAAGGAGCAAGTCGGTTGAGGCAAGAATATTATTTATGTCGTGTCTATAATCGAATAAGACTATGCGATTCGCGAGTCCGTTGCGGCTAATAAATTTTTTTACTGATTTTTTAAGATGTCCTGTCCCAATTATATAGAAAACACAATCATCCAGTAAAGTGATCCTCTTGGCGATTTCCAAGAACATCATAGGTCTTTTTTGCTCCGAGAGTCTGCCGATGAATCCTATTATTTTATGATCTTTGGACCATCCGATCTCAGCTTTAAATCTGTTATCATTTCTTTCGTGGAAAGAAAATTGATCAGTATGTATGCCGTTCCTTATTACTTTCAGCTTATTTCTATCTACTGCGTAATTGGTTTGTAAATAGCTTCTTAGGTTCTCCGATATCAGAATGCTTTTATCTATGTATGGATGCACATACTTGTTTGCGCTTATGTCTGGGTAACCTCCTCTCAGACAATATGGTTCTAGTACGTGAAGCGAATCCACGATTTTAAGACTCGGCATATTTTTTTTGATGTAGGAGAGATGTTCGTAGGCCCATAGTGAGTGCGTTATGAATAGGATTTTAACTTCATTTCCCTTCAGGTAATGGATAAAGTGGTTTAGACGATCTTTTATAGATATTTTGTGCAGATGGTAGGGTTTATTGATATGTATTTCAAATAAATAGTCCCAGTCCCCTATATCATCGGTGGTGATTACGTGAACCTTGTGCCCTTTTCTCTTTAGCGCATGTAGAATATCGAAGTTTAATTTCGTTACACCGCTGACATCCAGAAAACATGTGGTATAAGCTATGTTTATTGATTCTGACATTTAGCTCTTTTTGATAGAGAGTAATCGTTAATTTTGTTCATCAGGCTCAATCGAACACCCGGTGATAGTTTTGAAAATATACTTCTAACGAACTCCAACAATTTGTTTCTACTTGCCGATAACATTACATTGAGTGTGTACGTAAAATTCTTAAATGCCAGAAGCGATGCAAAGCGAAACCATTGCCAATAGGGATTCTTAGTTGCGTGTAATTCTAGACCTTTGAGGAATTCGTCATCATCAAATTGGCCGAATCTTTTGTCGAAGAAATCGATTAAAGATTTCAGCGTCAGGATCGAGTAATAATACTCTTTCGCTTGAAAAAGGTGATATGACGATCTTAAAATCGCCAGTTCTTTATATAACAGACTGAATATGCTCTCTGGTACGGAGAGATGCTTGCTTATTAGATACATCATGTTCCTGTTGGCATAATAAACTGTGTTAAAGCCCAGTTTATATAACCATGGAACATGCCAAATTATCGAGCTTGGAACAGAAATTATTTTATATCCTTTCTTTCCGAATCTAATATTCCAATCGACATCATCACAATAAATAAAGAAATTATCGTCCCATATGCCAACATCGTTAATAGCTTTTACTGATACGCAAAGAGAACAGCTAGACACAGAGTCAACTATAAAAAATTCTTTTTCCACAGAGTCATCGACGACTAAGCTTTTATTGTCGTGAAATCTTCCTTTTCTCAATTCTATGAAATACCCCAATTCAAGCAGGCGCTCCTTATTTGTCAGGTCATACATGGCAGACCCCGCGACTGCTATTCTTTTTGAGGATTCTAATATTCTTATTAGTTCACTGAGAGCCGATTTCTCGACTTCGACATCATTATCCAGGAGCCATAAATAATCATATCCTCCTTTGGCGAGAGCATGTTTTATGCCTGTATTAAAGCCCCCTGTGCCACCTAAATTCTGAGAATTTACTATGAGCTGAACGTTAGGAAACTCTTTTCTAATAGCTTCGCATGTGCCATCGGTTGATGCGTTATCCACTACGATAATTTCATGGTTTTGATAAATGATCTTATCAATGGTTGTAAGCAGATTGATGACGTAACTTTTCTTGTTCCAGGTAAGTATGATTATCGCGATTTTTGGGCTATTCTCATTCATATTTTCTGTCCTTAACTGATAATTAATACGTTTGCCGATCCAGTCTATGAAGTATATATCTCCCCGCTTCTTATGAATATGATTCTGTCCGTGAGCTCTTCCATGCGGGGGCGGTTGTGGGAGACTATGAGCACCGTCTTCCCGCCGGAGGAAAGCTCCTTTATTTTCGAGAGGCATTTTTCCTGAAAGGCCTCGTCGCCGACAGCGAGTATCTCGTCTATGAGTATGATGTCGGCGCTGCTGTGCACTGCAATCGAGAACCCGAGCCGTGCGCTCATGCCGTCCGAGTATTTCTTGACGGGCATGTCGAGGAACCTTCTCTCTATGTCCGAGAACTCGATTATTCTCTCGATGTTCTCCCTGACCTCTCTTATCGTCATGCCGATTATGGTGCCGTTGGTGTATATGTTTTCCCGGCCGGTGAGGTCGGGGTGAAACCCCGCGCCGACGGATATGAGCGGGGCGACCCTGCCGTTCACCTTCACCGTGCCGAGGTTCGGATACGTCACAGATGCGATGAGCTTGAGAATGGTCGTCTTGCCCGCGCCGTTATGCCCGAAGAGGCCGACGCATTCGCCCTTCGCGATTTCTATGTTCACGCCCTTAAGCGCCCAGAACTCGCTCTCGCCGAGCCCTCCGGCGTCTTTTCGCCTTAAGGTCTGCGAGAGCTCTTCGCGGAGTGATTTGTGGAAGATGTCCTTCGTCGAATACTTCTTCCATACGTCGGAAAGGCGTATCATGGCGTCAGATGACATCGGCGAAGTCCCTCTCGGTTTTAACGAAGAATCTGCAGGAAAGATAATAGAATACGGCCACGATCGCGGCGACCAGGACGAACTGCCAGAGCACTACGCCCCGGCCTTCGACGAGGCACCTTCTCATGTTCTCGATTATAAACGTGAGCGGATTAAGGAACAGTATCAGCTTCAGCTTGAGTGACAGCTTGTCGATGGAATACAGGACCGGGGAGGCGAAGAAGAGGAGCTGTATGAAAAACCCTGTCGCGAGCTTAACGTCCCTGTAGTAGACGTTAAGGCTGGAAAGGACGAGGCAGACGGAGATCGTGAAAACGAATAAAAGCGCAAGAAGCGGGAATATCCAGAGGGCGTTCAGCGTAATCCCGATGCCGTAGGCCGCGAGCATTATAAAAAATATGACCGATGCGATGAGGTAATCCGCGAAGGCGAGAACGACGCCCGCCAGCGGCAGTATCTCGCGCGGGAAATATATCTTGGTTATGAGGGTGTAGTTGCCTGTGAGGCTCGTCAGGGAATAGTTGGCCGAAGACGCGAAGAACGTCCACGGCAGGAGTCCCGCGTAGAAAAATACCGCCCTCGGGGAGTCTGAAACCTGGACCTTGATTATATATGTGAAGACGAACGTGAAGAGGAGCATCATGCTGAGGGGCTGAATCACGGCCCAGAGGACGCCTATCACCGACTGGCGGTAGCGGATGCTGAACTCGCGCCAGGCGTAGACGAGGAAGAGGTCTTTGTAGGGTAGAATGCGCTTTAGCATGAGATTCGGGCCGGCATCGGCCGGGCGAGTATTAATTATAGTCTATTTTCCTTCCGGTAAACGAGTACCAGACGCCCTTCAGAAATCCGAGGCTGAACCTCCCCTGCATTCTGCATCTGGTGTTGAACGGCACCACTAAAAGCGGAAGATAGCGCGAGCCGTTTGCCAGGAGCATGAGCCAGACGGGGAGGGGATACCTCCCTCTCAGCTTCGCGAACGAGAGGCCGACTGCCGCCGCCTTCCCGGTGCCCGTCGTGACGAGGGGCGGGTGCATGTATGAAAGCCTCTCCGATTTCAGGGCGTTCTTTCCCGAGGCGGCTAGCCTTACGGCGAGCTCGACGTCCTCCTGCCCTATGATCCCGGAGACGAAGCCCGAGAGGTCGCGAAGGGTTTCTCTCCTGTAGGCCATGCAGCGGTTCGTCGGGAAATAGGGGTCGTGAAAGCTATACCTTCCCTCAATGATCGAGTAGCTCGCGCTTCCGCGCGGCATTATGGCGTCGGCCCCCGTGGACTCGAATTCCTGGACGAGGGACGTTAAGAAGCCCCCGTCTAGTATGACTGTGTCGTCGTCTAAAAAGAGCACATACCTGCCGCCCGTCTTCGAAAGCCCGTAGTTCCGGGAATAGCCCATTACGCCGAAGCCGTCTTCGAGCGTGTGGTACCTTATATCGAGAGCGCCTGAGAATTCGTCCGCCGCCGCTTTCCCTTCGGGCGTCCCGCCCCTGTCCTCCACCAGCACAACCTCGAACCTCTCGCGGCCGAGGTCCTGCTCCGAAAGGCAGGCGAGTATGACGCGGAGGAGGTCCGTCCTCTTGTAAAAGTTAATGACGCAGGAGACTTCGCACCCGGGCCGCGCGTCGCCGACATCGGCGTCGCCTTTGAGCGAAAAGGGGAATATGCGATACGCGGCTTTGAGTACAGGGGTTCGTATGTCCATATCCGTTGTTAGTTCGGGCGATATAGATTACATTAGTAATTTTGCGCCCGAAAAGTCAAGCATAAGAGCGTTATCATGAGCATCCCCGAAATAGCGATACTTAAAGGCGACATAACCGACATCGACGCTGACGCCATAGTCAACGCCGCGAATACGGCCCTCGTCCTCGGCTCGGGGGTCGCGGGGGCGATACGGAGAAAGGGCGGCCCCGGAATACAGGCCGAGTGCGACGCGGAGTCGCCCGTTCCGCTGGGCGAGGCGGCGATAACAGGGGGCGGTAACCTGAAGACCCGGCACGTGATCCACGCGGCAGCGATGCATTTAGGCAGTGGCGTGAGCGCGGAATCGCTCCTCCATGCTACTTTAAACAGCCTCAAAAGGGCAGGCGAGGCCGGTATAAAGACCATTGCCTTCCCCGCGATTGGCACGGGCGTCGGCGGATTCCCCGTGAAGGAGTGTGCGGAGATCATGCTGGACGCTGTGACCGCACGCTCGGCCGAATATGCTCCGAGCCTCGAAAGGGCCTATTTCGTCCTCTTCGACGAGGAAAGCGAAAGGGTTTTCCGGGAGGCCCTCGAAGAGCGTCTCGTGCGTAAAGAGAAAAGAGAAGACTGAACCCATGACAATATTGAGCGGCAGCGGGAAGATCGCCGCCCTGGAGCGGCTTTTGAAGGAAAGAAACCCGGCAAAGATCGGGGGAGATGCCGGCTTCGTTCACGCCGCCGTGATGATGATATTAAAAGAAACGGAGGAGGAGTTCTCGATGCTCTTCATCAAGCGTCCCGAGGCCGAGTGGGACCCGTTTTCGGGCCACATGGCGTTTCCCGGCGGGAGAATGAGCGATGGGGACGAGAGCAAGCTCGAAACGGCCATGAGGGAGACTCGGGAGGAGATAGGGGTCGATCTCGGCGTTCACGGGAGAATACTGGGTGAGCTCGACGACGTGAATCCCAACAATCCAAAGGCCAGGGGGTATATAGTGACCCCTTACCTGTCCTTCCTTACGAGGGAAGTCCCGCTCGAGCTCGACAGGAGGGAGGTGGAAGAGGCGGTGTGGGTGCCGATGGAACACCTGAGAGACAAAAGGAATTTCAAGGTGAGGCCGAGGGAGCGGGAGGGAAGGCTCGTCGAGGATTACGCCTATAACTACGGGCCCTACCTGATATGGGGGATGACGGGCAGAATAGTGCACAGCTTTCTGTCCATAACCTCCCAGATTTGTTAAATTTCTGGATTTTCACTACCCCGGGTGATAGAATTGACGGAAAAGCATTATAATTAAAGGGAGCTGAAATGAGGGGTGTAAATAAAGTAATTCTGATAGGAAACCTGGGCCGTGACCCGGAGATAAGGTACACGACGGGGGGGCAGGCCGTGGCCAATTTTACGGTGGCCACGACCGAATCGTACAAGACCAAGAGCGGAGAGAGGCAGGAGACTACGGAGTGGCACAGGGTGGTCGCGTGGGGGAGGCTGGCCGAGATATGCGGCGAGTACCTCAACAAGGGGAAGATGGTATACATAGAGGGGACGTTGAGGACCCGCTCATGGGAAGACAAGGAAGGCAAGACCAGGTGGACTACCGAAATAATGGCCCGGGAGATGCAAATGCTGAGCCCCGCGGGCGGAAGGCAGGAGCGCGAGGGCGGCAGCCGCGACGATCGCATGCCGGACGATTTCGACATAGACGAGGATTCATTCGGCTCTGACGACGATATACCGTTCTGACACAGGCTATAGACGGGCGACATACCTGCCTGGGCCTTTATGGAAGAGGCGTCCGCACTAACATAAACATGAAGCTGACCGATATAAAAAGGGTCGAAAAACCCTGGGGATACGAGCTCTGGTGGGCGCACACCGACAGATACGTCGGCAAGATACTGCACATCAACAAGGGGCAGAGCCTGAGCTATCAATATCACGAGGTAAAGGACGAATCGCTCCTTCTTTACAGCGGCAAGATGGCCCTCGAAATAGAGGAAAAGGGCGGGAATAAAGAAGTATTGACACTGACGCCGGGGGAGTCGCTCCGGATTACGCCGTATACGAAGCACAGGATGACGGCTATCGAGGAATGCGAGGTCATAGAGGTTTCGACCCCCGAGGTCGAGGACGTTATCAGGCTTGAAGACAGATACGGAAGGGTTTAAGGAAACGAAATGTCTTTAGCGGTGGTCGTGCTTGCAGCCGGAATGGGAAAAAGGATGAAGTCCCGCCTGCCGAAGGTGCTCCATCCCGTCCTCGGGCGGCCAATGCTGGCGTATGTTATGGATGCGGTCGCCGGGCTATCCCCGGAAAAGACGGTAATCGTAATCGGAAACGGGGGGGGAGAGGTCGCGAAAGCGGCAGGGGATGGCGTATCGTACGCGAGGCAGGAAGAGCAGCTCGGCACGGGGCACGCAGCCACATGTGCCCGTAGCGCGCTCAGGGGCTTTAAGGGCGACGTCCTCATACTGAACGGCGATTATCCGCTGATTACTGATAAGACTCTGAAATCATTCGTAAAAAAGCACCGGAAGGACGAGGCGGACGTGTCGGTTCTGACGGCGTTTGTGGACGACCCGCACGGCTACGGCAGGATTTTGCGTAACGGAAGCGGGAACGTGGACCGAATCGTCGAGGAAAAGGATGCGTCGGCGGACGAAAAAAAGATAAACGAAATAAATTCAGGGACTTATTGTGTTAAATCGGACTTCCTCTGGAAGGCGCTTTCCGCCCTGACCCCACAGAACAGCCAGGGGGAATACTATCTGACCGACATCGTGGGCATAGCGAAGGGTAAGTCTCTCGGGATATCGGGGATACCCGTAAAAGACCCGAACGAGGTCCTCGGCGTCAACGACAGGGCGCAGCTCGCCTACGCCGAGGGGCTTTTAAGGGACAGGACGAACGGAAGCCTGATGGCCGGCGGCGTTACGATGGTCGACCCGGCCAATACTTACATTTCCCCGGGGGTAAAGATAGGCAGGGATACCGTCATTTACCCGGGGACATATATTTACGGCCGCACCGTGATCGGCGAGGGCTCTTTCATAGGGCCGGGGGTGTGGATAGAGGACTCCAGGATCGGCGGCGGCGTTACGATTAAAATGTCCTGTTATATCACGGGGGCCGATGTGGAAGACTGTGTATCGATCGGCCCGTTCGCGCATTTAAGGCCGGGCGCGAAGATCATGGACGGCGCCAAGGTAGGGAATTTTGTCGAGATAAAGAAGTCAACCGTCGGGCGCGGGTCGAAAGTGCCGCATCTTTCGTACGTCGGCGACGCCGTCCTCGGAACGGGCGTAAATATCGGCGCGGGGACGATTACGTGCAATTATGACGGATTTAATAAATATGAGACGATTATAGGGGATAATGTATTTATAGGGAGCGATACGATGCTGGTCGCGCCGGTGAGGGTCGGAAAAGGAGCGACGACGGGGGCGGGCTCGACTATTACGAAGGACGTACCGGAAGGCGCCCTCGCCATAGGGCGCGCAAGGCAGACGATAATCGACAACTGGGACAGGAGACCCAAAGAAAAGAAGAAATGACATGTGCGGTATAGTCGGATACGTAGGAGACGAGGAAAAAACAGTCGGTGTGCTCATGGAGGGGCTCTCGCGGCTCGAGTACAGGGGGTACGATTCGGCGGGAATCGCCCTCATGGAGAACGGGCACCCGAGGGTTTTCAGGAGCACGGGAAAGCTCGAAAACCTGAGGAAGAAGCTGGATAACCACGAGCTCCAAGGCACGCTGGGCATAGGCCATACGAGATGGGCCACGCACGGCGGGGCCACCGAAAATAACGCCCACCCCCATACATCCGGCGGGACGTCCGTAGTTCACAACGGGATCATAGAGAATTATTCCGAGCTCAAGGAAGAGCTCGCGGCGAAGGGGTATGAATTCACTTCGGACACCGACACCGAAATCATAGCCCACCTGATAGAGGATTTTTCCAGGGAGGGACTCACTTTCGAAGAGGCGTTCAGGGCGGCGTTCATGAGGATCGAAGGATCCTACGCCGTGGCCGCAATTTCGGAGAGGGAGCCCGACAAGGTAATCGCCACCCGGAAATTTTCGCCGCTTATAGTCGGCTGCGGCGAGCACGAGAATTTCCTCGCGTCGGACGTCCCGGCTGTGCTGCCCTTCTGCAGGAATGTCATATTCCTCGAAGACGGGGACGTTGTCGTGCTCGGGAGGGACTCCATAGCGGTTACGGACCTTCAGGGGGGCCCGGTAGACAGGAAAATCGACAGGATCAACTGGGACCCTGTTTCCGTCGAGAAGTGCGGATACCGCCATTACATGCTAAAAGAGATCCACGAGCAGCCCCAGGCCGTCCTCGACACGATGCGCGGACGGTTTTCGGAGGATACCGGCGAGATATATTTCGACGGGCTCGACAGCTCGAATTACAAGAACATAGAGCGGATAGTCATACTAGCATGCGGCACGTCGTTTCACGCGTCCCTCATCGGGAAGTACATGATAGAGACCGTAGCGCATATACCGGTGCAGGTGGAGATAGCGTCCGAGTTCAGGTACCGAAACCCGATAATCGACAACGACACACTGGCCATAGCTGTATCCCAATCCGGGGAGACGGCGGATACGTCCGAGGCCCTCACGGAGGCGAAGTCGAAAGGTGCGGAGACGCTCGCCATAACGAACGTTCTCATGAGCAAGATCGCGAGGGACGCGGACGGTGTCATTTATACCCATGCAGGGCCTGAAATAGGCGTCGCATCGACGAAGGCCTTTACGACCCAGCTTATAGTATTTTATTTCCTCGCGCTCTATCTCGGGCAGATAAAGAAGACTATCGGCAGGGAGGAATCGCGCGAGCTCCTTAAGGACGCGATAAGGATTCCCCAGCTTATACAGATAACGCTCGGGCTCGACGACGCCGTAAAAGAGCTCGCACAGGACTTCTTCCAGTACAGGAATTTCCTTTACCTCGGAAGGGGCATAAGCCATCCGGTGGCGTACGAAGGGGCGCTCAAGTTAAAGGAAGTGTCCTACATTCACGCCGAGGGGTACGCCGCCGGCGAGATGAAGCACGGCCCTATAGCCCTCATAGACGAAGATATGCCGGTCGTTCTCATTGCGCCCAATGACGGCGTAACGTTCAAGAAGATACTCGGGAACCTCCAGGAAATAAGAGCGCGTCGGGGGAAGGTCATATTCGTGACCTCGAGCGGGGCGGCCGAGGAGCTGCGCACCGCCGCCGACAGGGTTATCATAATCCCGGAGAGCAGTAATCTTCTGAGCCCGATAATATCGGTCATACCGCTCCAGCTTCTCGCGTATCACGTAGCGAATTTCAAGGGGACGGACGTAGACCAGCCGAGGAATCTGGCCAAGGTCGTTACCGTGGAATAATCCCGTAAAACCCGTATTCCTCATCCGTTTTACGTTCATAAGTCAGGCTCGTATTTTCAATTTCCCTTTTTCGCTTCCAAAGAGAAAATAATCAGGTAGATTATTGGGCTTCTTGCAGTAACTACCCAAGCCTAAGAGGTCCTATAACGATGAAGGTACTTGTCGTCGGAGGCGGCGGCAGAGAGCACGCGCTCTGCTGGAAAATCAGTCAGAGCCCACTTGTTACGACGCTTTACTGCGCGCCGGGTAACCCGGGGATCGCGAAGAACGCGAAGTGCGTCGATATAAAGACGCACGACATCGACGGTTACGTGAGGTTTGCGAAGTCTAACGAAATAGACCTCACCGTCGTAGGCCCCGAGTTTCCGCTCTCGCTCGGAATCGCCGACAGGTTTGGCGACGAGGGGCTCCATATTTTCGGGCCCACCAAGGCCGCGGCGGAGATCGAGACGAGCAAGGCCTTTTCGAAAAATCTGATGAAGAAGTACGATATACCGACGGCGTTTTTCTCGGCCTTCACCGATTACGAAGAGGCCATCGCTTGGGTGAGGGAAGTGAAGCCTCCGCTCGTCATAAAGGCCGACGGGCTTGCGGCGGGAAAGGGGGTTTTCGTCTGCCATACCGAAGAGGAGGCGATACAGGCCCTCGACGACGTGATGCGGAAGAAGATATTCGGCGACTCCGGCGACCAGGTGGTTATAGAAGAGTTTCTCCGCGGCGAGGAGGCGTCGTTCTTTGCGCTGACCGACGGGGTAAACGTCGTGCCGCTAGAAGCCTCGCAGGACCATAAGGCCCTTCTCGACGGCGACCAGGGGCCGAACACGGGCGGCATGGGGGCCTATACCCCGGCTCCGATCGTTACCCCGAAGATGGCCGAGCTCGTGATGTCGAGGATCATGCTCCCGACCGTAAAGGCAATGAGGGAAGAGGGGCGGGAGTATAAGGGGGTCTTGTACGCCGGGCTCATGATAGAGGACGGGAACCCGAAAGTGCTCGAATTTAACTGCAGGTTCGGCGACCCGGAGACCCAGCCTCTGATGATGAGGCTCGAGTCGGACATCGTGCCGATTCTGCGCGCGGTTGCAGGAAGGGGGATATCGCGGGAGACCGTGGAGTGGAAGGACGAGGCCTCGGTGTGCGTCGTGATGGCGTCGAAGGGCTACCCCGGAGATTATAAAAAAGGGGTCCCTATAGGCGGGCTTGACGAATTACGGGATATGGACGGCGTCGTCGCATTTCATTCGGGCACGGCGCTCGAAAGCGGGCGGATAGTAACGGACGGGGGAAGGGTGCTCGGGATTACGGCGCTCGGGGAAAACATACAGGACGCTATAAGGCTTGCCTACAAGGCGGTCGGGAAAATTGACTGCGAGCAGCTTTGCTACAGGACGGACATAGGACGCAAGGCGCTTCAGCACCTGTAGATATTATTGATATTGTCTATAATTTTCACGATAATCGCATGAAGGAGGTGCTAATATGGCGGAAATATGGTACCTTGGCATCGGTACACAAACCCTGGAAGGTCTCGAGCCCAGACATACGGCACCGTTGGGCGTGTGCGTGGAGCTGCTCGGCGTGACGCCGGACAAGTGGGAATCCCCGCCCGATGAAGTCCCGAACCTCAAGACCGGGAATCCGCTCGTCGATGACAGCGGATATATATACGTTATGCTCAAGGCAAACGAAGACGACATTTCGGGGGCCGAGGACAAGGGGTGGAAGCCGGGGTGGTACAAGTCGGCGCTCACTATAGTCGGGTTTGAAAAAAATGTTAGAAAAAAACCCAAATAACAGGTCATTTTGTCTTGACACCGGAGTCTAAGTCTGGATATATTAATTGGATTACCTTTTTTATGGAGATAAGTATTCGTGCCTACGATTAGTCAGCTTGTAAAACATGGAAGGGAAAAGGCCCAGAAGAAGAGTAAAGCCCCCGCACTTCAGAACTGCCCGCAGAGGCGTGGAGTGTGCGTAAGGGTTTACACGACCACCCCGAAGAAGCCCAATTCCGCGCTCAGGAAAGTCGCTCGTATCAGGCTTACGAACGGGATCGAGGTCACGGGTTACATACCCGGAGAGGGACACACACTCCAGGAGCACTCCGTTATCCTGGTAAGGGGCGGCAGGGTAAAAGACCTGCCGGGCGTTAGGTACCACATAGTAAGAGGTACTCTCGACTCAACCGGCGTAGCCAACAGAAGACAGGGCCGTTCCAAGTACGGGGCCAAGAAGCCTAAATAATCCAAGGGATAAAACGATATGCCTAGAAAGGGATCAGTACCAAAGAGAAAAATTCCCGTCGATCCCAAGCATGGTGATTTGACGGTTACGAAGTTTATAAATTCGCTCATGTACGACGGCAAGAAGAGTAAGGCCGAGAAGATATTCTACGGCGCGCTCGAGGTTATGGGTGCGAAGACCGGCAAGGATCCTATAGAGGTCTTCACGGCCGCCATGGATAACGTGAAGCCGGGTATAGAGGTCAGGCCGCGCAGGGTCGGCGGCGCGACGTATCAGGTTCCGATGGAAGTCAGCTCCTTCCGCCGCCAGTCTCTTGCGATTAGGTGGATACTCTCTTCGACGAGAAAGAGGGACGGGAAGTCGATGATCGACAAGCTCGCGGCGGAGCTTATCGACGCCTCGGAAGGCAGGGGCGGTTCGATAAAGAAGAGGGAAGACACCCATAAGATGGCGGACGCCAACAGGGCGTTTGCGCATTACAGGTGGTAATACTCAGGGAGAGTTATTGTGGAAAAGGCAATACCGGTAAATAGAGTCAGAAACCTTGGAATCGTCGCGCATATCGACGCAGGGAAGACTACTACCTCGGAACGCATTCTTTTTTATACGGGAATAACCTATAAAATAGGCGAGGTCCATGAAGGCATGGCCACGATGGACTGGATGGAGCAGGAGAGGGAGCGCGGAATCACTATAACCTCCGCGACGACCACCTGTTTCTGGAGAGACTACAGGATTAATCTTATCGATACCCCGGGACACGTAGACTTCACCGTTGAGGTGGAGAGGTCGCTCAAGGTCCTGGACGGAGCTGCAGTCGTGTTCGATTCGGTGGGCGGCGTGGAGCCCCAGTCCGAGACGGTCTGGAGGCAGGCCGACAGGTACAGGGTGCCAAGGATAGCGTTCGTCAACAAGATGGACAAAGTGGGCGCCGATTTTGCAAAAGTTGTATCCCAGATCAGGGAGAGGCTCAATTCGAACCCCGTTCCCCTTCACCTTCCGTATTTCGAAGGTGACAACTTCAAGGCGATAATAGATCTCGTAAAAATGAAAATGGCTGTTTGGGACGAGGAATCCTTCGGGCTTAAGTATGAGCTCGCGGATATCCCCGACGGCATGAAGGGCGAAGCCGCCGCCGCGAGGGAGGCCCTCGTGGAATCGGTGGCCGATTTTAACGAAGGCATAATGGAGAAGTATCTCGAAGGGCAGGAGATTTCCGAAGAAGAGCTTATGAAAGGCATCAGGAAGTCGACCATAGCCCTCGAAATGGTGCCGGTCATTCTGGGCACGGCATTTAAAAACAAGGGCGTCCAGCTTCTTCTGGATGCGGTGGTCGATTATCTGCCTTCTCCTCTCGACCTTCCGCCGGTAGAAGGCGTAATTCCCGACAAGGACGAGGTTGACGTAAGGCGTCCTGACGACTCGGAGCCGTTCTCGGCGCTCGCGTTCAAGATTATGACGGACCCGTTCGTGGGGCAGCTTACGTACCTCAGGATATATTCCGGAAAGCTCTCTTCGGGTACGACGGTTTATAACTCTACGAAGGACAAGAGGGAGAAGATCGGAAGGCTCGTAAGGATGCATTCCAACAAGCGCGAGGATATTAAGGAAATAGGCGCAGGGGGCATCGTCGCCGCTGTGGGCCTTAAGGCAAGCACGACCGGCGACACTCTGTGTGACGAATCCAAGCCGATAATACTCGAAAGCCTCTATTTCGCCGAGCCCGTTATATCTATTGCTATCGAGCCCAAGACGAAGTCCGACCAGGAAAAACTCGGCCTGTCGCTCAGCAAGATATCCCTCGAAGACCCTACTTTCAAGGTGAAATTCGACGACGAGACGGGGCAGACGATCATTTCCGGCATGGGTGAGCTTCACCTGGAAATAATCGTCGATCGCTTGAAGAGGGAGTTTAACGTCGACGCCAACGTCGGAAGGCCGCAGGTTGCCTACAGGGAAACCGTCACAAAGGATTCGGACGTCGAATCGAAGTTCATAAGGCAGACGGGCGGCCGCGGTCAGTATGGTCACGTAAAGATAAAAATGGAGCCCGGGGAAGAAGGGTCCGGAATTACGTTCGTAGATGAAATTAAGGGCGGGACCGTTCCCAGGGAATACATACCCGCCGTTGAAAAAGGTATCAGGGAAGCAGCCGATACCGGCGTCGTCGCCGGCTATCCGGTTATAGACGTGGTGGTCAAACTGTACGACGGCTCTTACCACGAGGTAGACAGTTCGGAAATGGCGTTCAAGATAGCCGGTTCCATGGCTTTTAAGGACGCTGTTATGAAGGCCAAGCCGATAATCCTCGAACCCTTGATGAAGGTCGAGGCGGTCGTGCCGGAAGATTTTATGGGTTCGGTCATGGGTAATTTGAGCTCGAGACGCGGCAAGATTATGGGTACGGAGCTCAGGGGCGCCATGCAGGCCATCAGGGCCGAGGTTCCGCTTTCGGAGATGTTTGGTTATGCGACCGAGCTTCGGTCGATGACTGAAGGAAGGGGTTCCTTCACCATGGAATTCTCTCACTATTCGCCGTTACCGCAGGCGCTTGTCGAAGGTCTTCAATCGGATGTAAAGGCTGTGTAAAACGCCGGCCGTGAATTCACGTTAAGGAGGTAGTATCGAGATGTCGAAGGAGAAATTTGCGCGGAAGAAGCCGCACT
>DAOKYU010000012.1 GCA_035325995.1 Thermodesulfobacteriota bacterium
CGCCGTAAATCACACATGCGTGTGTGGTCAGGCAAAAGTAGAAAACACTTGCACCGCCCTTACCAGCTAGCTCGGAACGTCCCCCGCAAGGCCGCCACACTCGCAGCCTCCACCAGCTTTCGAAGTAGCAGAGTTATCGCTGCTACCACCTGCCACACTTCCACCACCAGCCAGCTCACCTGTTTTGCCTTTCTCCGCCTTTCCTGAAGAAACGAACACTCGAACCCCCTCCCCTCCATACTGATGTTAAAATATAATCCTTCGGTACATCGCACATGAATTTCGAACGAATACTCCTCTCGAACATAGTACTCATACCACTCGGGCTCGCTATCGTGGCCGCCGTCCTCGTAACGTTCCTCCCACTTGCGGGAGTCCTCGGATTCGAGTACTCGGCCATTATGGGTTTCGCCCTCTCGCTGATCTCCGTCTTCATGTCCGCCGAAATCATGGACAGGGACCAGAAGAGCCATTCCGCGGGCCGCCGCCTCTCCGACCGCGTCTCGGCCGTATTCATGATCAACATCATAATGCTCATCGCAGTCTTCCTCGTCGGCCTCGTGAGCTCGCTGATAAAAGACGACTGCAACATACGCGAGGGCGCGGTGTTCTACCTCCTTATAACGTGCGTAAGCGTCTTCTTCTCGGCCTCCCTCGGCATGCTGACGGGCTTCCTCCTCCGGCGGCGCGGCTTCATCGTCGGGGCGCTGATCATAATCGGCACCATAGTCTATTCCCTCTACGTCCTCTACAGCGAGCCGTCCCTCTTCGTCTATAACCCCGTCTTCGGATTCTTCCCGGGCCCGATCTACGACGCAGTCCTCCCGGTGACGACCACACTCCTCGCGGCCAGGGCGATTACGGTCCTCTGGGGCTGCCTCTTCCTCGCCCTGCTCTCCATAGCGAACGGCCTCGGCTACAGCCGTATCGGTGCGTGGGACTTCGTGAAGCTGATAGCGCTCGTCGCGCTCCTCGCCGCGGCGCACGTCTACAGGTCCGAGCTCGGCATCAGCTTCTCCCGCGAATACATCACGGAAGAGATACTCCCCGCCTCCATCGAAACCAGCCACTTCGTAATCTACTACGACCCCGGCTCGCCCGCGGCCAGGCACATCGATCTCATCGCCGACGAGCACGAATGGCGCTACGCCCAGCTCGCCGAATACCTCGACGTCAACTCCGCCGACAAGATTCGCTCCTACATCTACCCGAACGCCCAAACCCGGAAGCGCGTCGTCGGCGCGGGCGACACGACCATCGCAAACCCGATACACAAGGAGATACACCTGGTCTACGACTCCTACCCGCACCAGGTCCTGAAACACGAGCTTGTCCACGTCATGTCCGCCGACTTCGGCCACCGGTTCCTCAAAATAAGCCCGAAAATAGGGCTCCTCGAAGGGCTCGCCGTCGCCGCCGACTGGAGCGGTGACGATTTCACGCCCCATCAATGGTCCAAGCTGATAATCGAGGCCGGGCTCGCCCCCGACATCGAATCGATCACGGGGCTCGGGTTCTGGTACGCCTCGCCCGGCGTGAGCTACACTCTCATGGGCTCCTTTTCGAGGTATCTCATAGACCGGTACGGCATCGAAACATACAAGAAGGTCTACGGCAGCGGCGACTTCTCCGCCTACGGCAAGCCGCTCCGCGAGCTCATCGCCGAATGGGAGGCGTTCCTCGAAACAGTGCCCACGCCGCCCGAGGCCGCCGCAATGGCCGAGGCCCGGTTCGACGCCCCCGGCATCTTCGGAGCCGTCTGTGCGAGGAAGGTCGCCGCGCTCAAGGAAAAGGCCTTCGCCAACTATGCCGCCGGTAACTTATGGAGGGCAGGCGAGATATTCTCCGAGGCGCGAGGGTACGACGAAAACGACCCGATGCTGATTAACGGCCTCGCCTACTCCGCCTACTACTCGGGCGACTACCAGGGGGCTATCGAGATCGCCGGTCAGCCGGCCGGGCTTTCGAAGGTGGACCGCATCGTACTCTCGAACCTGAGAGCCAACGCCCTCTGGCAGGCGGGAGACACGGACGCCGCGCTCGAAATATTCGACGGCATCGAAAAGCGCTATCTCCCCGATGACGTCCAGCGCGAGCTCGACATAAAAATTTCGGCCATCAGGGAAGGCGGCTCGGCCGAAGAAGGCGCAAGGGAATTCTTCGCCACCCGCGACAGGGCCCTTCAGGCCATAGCCATGGAAGAGGCCATACAGGGCGCCCCCGGCTATGCCCCGGCCTACTACCTTATCGGTAGGCAGCTTTTCAACGCCGGCGAGCACACGAAGGCGGTCCCCTACCTCGAAACCGCCCGCTACCTAGGCCTCCCGTCGGACAGGCTCGCGTCCGAGAACCTCCGCCTCCTGGGCACGTCCCTTTTTGCCGAAGGTGACTACGAAGGCGCGGCCGCCGTGTTCCGGGAGCTCGCATCCCTCAGTCCCCGCGACGAATCCTACGCCGCCGACTTCCTCGGAAGGATAAACCGCTCCGAACAAAATATATTGAAGTAAAATCTGAATCCTATATACTCTTACGTTCCTCGATATGAACAGATACAGTCTCGCGGTTCTCATTGCATCGATCGTCGTCGTAATCGACCAGTTCGCGAAGTGGCTCGTCGTGAAATCGATTCCCCTTTACAGCAAGGTAGAGGTCCTGCCGTTCCTCGACTTCACGCACATCCAAAACCCCGGGGCGGCATTCGGCATATTCAGGGACCTCCCCCAGGCCGTGCGCATGCCCCTCTTCGCTGTGGTGCTGATAGCGGCGGTATCGGTCATATTCTATTTCCTCTCCCGCACCGAAAAAGGCGACGGCATGCTGGTATTCGCGCTCTCGCTCATCCTCGGCGGCGCGATAGGCAACTCCATAGACAGGTTCAGGCTCCGTTACGTCACCGACTTCCTCGACTTTCACTGGTTCGGAGACCCGGCCCTCCACTGGCCCCCCTTCAACATCGCCGACTCAGCGATAACCATAGGTGTTATACTCATACTGCTTGACACCTTCATACTCAAACGGGGGAAGTAAGATGTTCACCGGCATCGTCGAAGACACGGGCGTCGTAAAGTCCGTCGACAAAAGAGACGGGGAATCCACGTTCACTATATCCGTAGGGAAGATGGATCTCGGCGAAGCCGCGCTCGGCGACAGCATAGCAGTAAACGGCGCGTGCCTCACCGTCACGACGTTAGGCGGCAACGAATTCACCGTGGACGCCTCGCACGA
The DNA here is from genome assembly GCA_035325995.1 of Thermodesulfobacteriota bacterium. Lineage (NCBI taxonomy): Bacteria > Pseudomonadati > Thermodesulfobacteriota > Thermodesulfobacteriota bacterium. Next base: position 3,226 of record DAOKYU010000012.1, read on the forward strand.
AACCCTCTCCCGGACGACCCTCGGCGCAATCGCCCCGGGCTCCAGGGTCAACCTCGAGCGCGCCCTCAAATCTGGCGACAGGCTCGGCGGACACATCGTCAACGGTCACGTGGACGGCGTCGGCGAGGTCGTCTCGAAGACGAAGTCCGGCGGCTCGTACGTCTTCAGGTTTTCCATACCCGAAGAGCTCGCGAAATACGTCGTCGAAAAGGGCTCCGTCGCGGTGGACGGCGTAAGCCTCACGGTCAACTCCGCCGAGGGAAGCGAATTCACGGTGAATATCATCCCCTTCACACTGGCCGAGACGACATTCGGCGGCCTCGGGCCCGGCAGCCGCGTCAACATCGAGTGCGACATAATAGCCAAGTACGTCGAAAAACTCTCGACCGGCGCCAGGGGACAGAACTCCGTTTACCAGCCTTCAGATGACTGACATCCCCGTAAAAAACATATTCCTCGTGGGCTTCATGGGCGCGGGCAAAACGGCCGTCGGAAAGGTGCTCGCCGTGAAGACCGGCTACGAATACCGCGACGCCGACAAGCTTGCCGAAACCGAAGCCGGAATGACCGTTACGGAAATATTCGCCGCGCGGGGCGAGGAAGGCTTCAGGGAGCTCGAATCCGGCATACTGGCCCGCCTCGCCGGCGGCGAAAGACAGGTCGTTTCCACGGGCGGCGGCGCCGTCACGAGGCCCGCCAACATGGACGCGATGAGAAAGGGCGGCGTGGTCGTCTACCTACGGGCGAGCCCCGAAACGATATACGAGAGGGTAAGGCACAGTAAAACCCGCCCCCTCCTCCGGGTCGAAAATCCGTTCGAAAGGATAAAGGAGCTCCTCTCGGCGCGGGCGCACCTCTACGAGCTCGCCGACGCCACGGTCACCACCGACGGCCGAGCCCCCGGCGACATAGCCGACGAAATCGTCCGCCTCCTCGCCCCCCGCGGCGCAAAATGAGCGCCCCCGTTGCCACATCCCTAAAATCGTTTAAAATGAAAGGGATATGTACACCGGCTCCCCGAAAGAACCCCGCAGCGCGAAAAACGGCCCCGGGCTCGAATCAGACGACTGGATGGATATTTCGGTACCCATATCGGACGGCATGGTCACGTGGCCCGGCGATCCGCCCGTCAGGATACTCCGGCTCTCCGATATAGAAGACGGCGACGACTGCACGCTTTCGGCCCTGTCCATGTCTGTCCACACGGCGACGCACATGGACGCGCCGTCCCATTTCACGAACCTCCGGCACGGCATAGACGAAATGCCGCTTTCGGCGGTCGTCGGCAACGCCCGCGTCATAGAGATCGATGACCCCGTTTCCGTCAAGGTCGACGAGCTCCGGGCGCATAAAATTAAAAAGGGCGAGCGCATACTCCTCAAAACCCGCAACTCCCGCGAAAGGTGGGACCGTAAACCCTTCGACGAATCCTACGTATTCCTCACGACCGAGGCCGCGCTCTACTTCGTAGACAGGGGCGTGCTCACGATAGGGGTGGATTACCTCTCCATCGGCGGCTACGGCGGCAACATGGCCGAAGTGCACAGGATAATCCTCTCGGCCAAGATATGGGTCATAGAAGGGCTCGACCTCTCCCGCACCGCGCCCGGGCTTTACGAAATGGTCTGCCTCCCGATAAAGATAGACAACTGCGACGGGGCCCCCGCCCGCGCGCTCATAAGGCCCGTCTAGGAACTGGAGGTCGCACACACATAGTGTGTTTTATGAATTCTACCGAGACTATTCTGCTTAATCCGGCAGCACAACCTATCCCGTTCGCGCTGCCTGTCCCGGCGTAGCATGTTTGCGAAGCCGGACCTGTCCCGACGCGGTCTCGACGAAGGCGGGAGCGCGCCCGAGCCCGTCTATCCGTGGCAACTCGCCGCGCACACGGATTATTGCACTATTCCCCCGGCCACCTGCACTATTCCGTCGATGCCTTCAAGCCCCTCTTGGTCCCAGTCTTCGCCTCCGAAGACGCCGAGCTTGTTCGTGCATCCGTCGAATTCGCTGTCCGAGCAGTGCTTGAGCGGGAAATCGCCGCACGCGACGCTCTTGTCCCTCGTTATCTCGACGTAGCCGCCGCCCGAGCCGGACGTAACTCTGAACCCCCAAGCGCCCGAAAACCAAGCGCAGGGTATCGATGCGCCCGGCTTCATCGTGAACGTCAGCTCCCATGTCCCCAGTCCTACAGTCTGTTCGACTTTCAGGGATACGTCGTGCGAGCTCGAGTTCGCAAGGCCGACAGTCCCTCTCCCGAAGGGCGATTCGAAGCTGGCTTCAGCTCCGTTGCCGAGCTTGTCTCCCACGTGGGGCTGATAATGCCAGTCGTGGCTTATCCCCCCCGCGGTAGCGAGAGTCGGCGAATCGAACGACTCCGGGACGTCCTCGATGCCCCTCGCCTGTAGCACGGTCAGATTCTCGGGCGTGTCCTCGTCCGGCAGCACGCGCACGTCGTATATGGCGGTCCTGTTATCGGCGTCGTAGCTGATGTTAAGCAGCTCGAGAGTAACGGAGGCGGGCTCGGGAAGCCCTCCTCCCACCCTTAACACCGAAACAGGGAAGCCGCTCTCCGAGGTCATGGGGATGAAATGCCTCGCGAACGCATTGAACGGCGCACTGCGCGTGTCGACTTCCGGCTCCAATATGACGCCGTAAATCTCGAACGGCACTTGCTCCATGATAAGCGTGTAAAGCCCCTCGTCTCCCTCCTGAGGCACAAGGCTTCCTGACCGCGCTGTCTGGACGTAGTGGTTGATCCGCGTAGGGCCGTCGAGCTCGGCCTGACCTTCCGAGGAATCACAGCCGGTCTGAAACATAGCCGACACCGAGAGGATAATCACGAGAGACACCACCCCTGAGACTGGCTTAATAACGCTAATCATGATTATCCTCCCGTGCTTCTTCTATTTCGATGCTCAGATTAATCAAGTACTAAACCATTAAAAAAAACTATACTGCCTGAATTACAGGGTCGTCAAACGAGAAAGCGTTTCGAGGCGGTGTATATAGTTGCAGAAGCAACGACACCGGGGAAGTGTGCAGCGGCCGCTCACGACGGGTCGTGCGCATTACACTACGATACATCAAAAACTCCTCCCCCTTTGTAAAATGGGGGGGGTGTCACGCCACGCGTGCAGGATATCGAAGTAGCAGCGCATGGCTATTACCATCCGACGCACTTCAGGTGGTTTCGGCATCATCAGCGCTATGCCGAAAAAAGACACTACGTGTCCGGCCCGGCGGACTGTGTCCGCTGACATTCGAAGTAGCAGCGTCGTTGCCATTATCATCAGACGCGCTTCACGTGGTTTCAGCAACTTCGGTGCTACGCCGTAAATCACACATGCGTGTGTGGTCAGGCAAAAGTAGAAAACACTTGCACCGCCCTTACCAGCCAGCTCAGAACGTCCCCTTCAGCCACTGGAGACCCCCAGCAGTAAACAATCGAAGCGGCGACGTCAGAATCAAGCTCAAAATAACTCGTTACAAACTCACCCAAATCATATAGGCCTCCCTCCGTCCCCCCCCTCACCCCAAAACCTCTATCGCCTGGTTCATCAGCTCCTCCGGAAACCTCGCCACCCTCCCGTCTACGAACTGCACCCTGTACGATTTCCCGTGAGCGAGCTCGAACGATTCGACTATCGTCCCCTTAAGGCCCTTCTCGAACCTGTCCTTCTTCCCTTCTATCGGCTGGGTCAGAACCACCGTCAATCCCTTCTTGTACATCCGGCACCTCTTGGTCAGGATTTCACAATAAAATGATGAATATATCCAACTTCCCCCGTTTTATGCAAATCGCGGTCCCTTCGGGACGCACGAGCTTTACACCCCCGCCGGAATCGATATATACTGTCCGGATAGGAGGGCAAGCCAGTGACCGAATTTCTCGACAAGCTCAAGGTCAGGCTCGACAAGGGCCTTTCGACGGTCAACGAAAAATCCAGGGTACTGATAAGCCGGCAGAAGATACGGATTCACATCACCGAGCTCAAGGCCGAGAGGGAGATTCTCATAAAAGAGTTAGGGAAGCTCACCTACGAATCCTGGGAGCCTTCGGGCGGACTCGGCTTCATAAACAACTCTGGAGACGGAAAGGACAGAAAAGCCGAAGACGACTCGCTCCCCGATAAATGGAAGGAATCGGTCTTTACGGTGCTGAGGAGGATATCCACCGGTGAGCTGAAAAGCCTTCTCCTCGAAGATACGGCGAAGCAGTTCAAGATAACCGCGAAAGCCCTCTACGACGAGGTAGACGAGCTCATCCCCGACTCCGAAAAAAAGGGGCAGAACCTCCAGTGGCTCGGGAGGGTGCTCGGCAAGTCGGGCCTCTCGGTGAAGAAGGCCTCACGCAGGATAGACGGCGAGCGCGAAACGGTATACGTATTCGACAGGAAGAAAGTGGCCGGCGTGCTCAAGGACGTCCCCGAAGCCGAAGGCGATGCTGAAAACGCGGGCGGGGATTCGCTAAATCCTGGAAACCCGGACGCACTCGTAAAGAAGTGCAGGAAAATCCACGAAATAGATATCAGGATTTCGGGGCTCGAAAAGGAGCTCAAGGCCGCCCCCGTCAAATAGGGTCATGAGGCCCCGGCGCGGCCCGATTCGGGAGCAGCGGCTTACTATAAAGCCTTGCCGACTGCCTTTTCTATCTCGCCCTTGGGGACGGCGCCTATAATCTGCTCTACGGCCTGGCCGCCTTTAAAGACGATAAGCGTGGGGATGCTTCTTATTCCGAACTTCATGGTCGTCTGCTGGTTCTCGTCCACGTTCAGCTTTCCGACCTTGAGACGGCCCGCGTAGGATGCCGAAATCTCCTCGACGCTCGGAGCGATCGCCCGGCACGGCCCGCACCACGGCGCCCAGAAATCCACCAGTACAGGCGTCTCGCTTTTTATAACTTCCGTTTCGAAATTCGCATCGCTGAGATCGATAATTCCATTGCTGGCCATGTAAAATCTCCTTTCTCGTTAACTTGAAATTATTATATCAGACTTTCCGGCGGTGTCATAACAAAAGGGCGCGGCGCCCAATCTAACCGGTGTAAGCCCTCATTTCCCCCCGACATTCACCCCTCTGTCTTCTAGTATGGTCCCCTTGGCGTAATCGAGCTCGGCGAGCGCTATGTTGTAGCTCGTAATGGCCGTAATCTCCCTCACGCCGGCGTCGATAAGGTCCCTCTGGGCTTCGAGCACCTCGCGCGTCGTCCCTATGCCGACGTTAAGACGCTCCTGCTCGTTGTTCACGACCTCTTCCGCGAGCTGTATCGACACCTTCGCCGCCTCTATGGCGCGGAGGCTGTTCTCTATCTGCCTTATCGCGCTCCTGACGTCGAGGGCGATGTTGTCCTTCGTCTGGCTCAGCGCGATAACGCTCCTGTCGAGCTCCGCCGAAGCCTTTACGTAATTACCGCGAGCAGTCCTGTTAAAGAGCGGATAGGAGAACACCCCTAAAATCTGCCACGTCGTGAAATCCGCCCCCCAGATCTGGTTGAACGCGTCGCTCGGGCTGTCGAACTGGGGCGGAATCGGCTCGGGCTCCTCTTCGAAGCTGAGCCTGTTGGGGTTTTCGTCGCCGCCGAGTCCCTGGAGCTGGACGCTTCCTTCGACCGCGAGCCTCGGCAGCCTCTGGTTGGAATAGTATTTCCTTAGCGTTTCGCGGTTCTCTATTTCCAGCTCCGCCTGCTCCATCTCGGGCCTCTCCTCGTAGGCTATGCCGAGCGACTCCTCCTCGCTGAATTTCCTGACCTCGGTCGTCGGCTCGTCCACGGCCGAGATTCTTATGGCGAGGTCCATGGCCAGCACATTTTTCAGGTTATCCTGCGCCGCCTGGAGCTCGTTCTCGGCCCTTATCACGCTGACCTCCCTCGCCGCCACTTCCGACTCGGCCTGCGTCACGGCCACGGGCGGAAGAACGCCCACGTCCACCTGTATCCTGTTCCTCTCCTTAAGGTCGATCGCGAGGTCGAGGGCCGTCCTTTCGAGGTCGAGGTTTTTCCTGGCGGCGACCACAAGCCAGTATCTCCTTTCGACCTCCAGGAGCACCTGCGCCACCCTCTTTTCAAGCTCTTTCTGCGAGATAGTGCTCGACCTCTTGGCCGTTACGACGAACGCCCTGTTCACGTCCGTGCCGAAGTTCCTCAGGAGCTCCTGCCCTATGCTGAAATTGACGTTGTTAAACCAGTTGGGGCTCAGGTCTTCGAGAGGCGAATTCGTGTCCGTCCGCGTCGTCTGGACGTTAAAGAGATTGTAGAACGTTCCCGTGGGCAGTATGCCTTCCACGTTGGCTTCCAGGCTGAACTGCTTCTGCCTGATGGCCCCGCTCGGTATGAAGGTGCTGAGCTGCGGCGTCTCGCCGTCGTTGTAAAACGAGACGAGGTTAAAGAGCGGGTCGAACGCCCCTTCCTGCGTCTTTATTTCGCCCTCGGATACGACGACGTTCTGCTTCTGTATCTGTATGTCCCTGTTGTTTTCCAGCGCTATTTTTATAGCGTCGCCGAGGGTGAGATCGAGCTCCCCCCCCGTCCCCGAAATAGTGAAAAGAAGAATCAGGAGAGTCTTGGTCATCCACGCCTCCTAGAGATTGAACGGATGTCAGGCTGCCGCTTTTTCATGCAAGAAATAAAAATATATACTAGAATTTGTCCGTAATAGAATGTCCGGTTACGCGGCCAATCTCAAGCTTGACACGCCGGACGCCGACGGGTACGTTGTAAGTAATTACTTACTTACATCCTACCGGGAAGAGCATTAATGTCAACAGATAAAGCCCTCGAAAAAGAGGCGCCGCAGGCGCGCGAAAAATCCACCACGAGAGACAAGCTCCTCGAGGCGGCGATAAAGCTTTTCGCCGAGAAGGGCTTTAACGGGACCACCACAAAAGAAATCGCCGAAAAGGCCGAGGTCAACGAAGCCCTCATCTTCCGCCACTTCTCCACCAAGCGCGACCTCTACGGCACAATCATAGAAAAGAAAATCTTCGAGGAGCCGGGAATTGAGATAACGCTCGAAACCCACAAGGATTCCAAGGACGACGCCCTCGTATTCACGGCGATAGCGACGCGCATGTTCGACAGATGCGGGAAGGACCCGTCCTTCATGCGTCTCCTCCATTTCAGCGCGCTCGAAGGGCACGACCTCTCCGACATGTTCTTCGAAACCTACGTCGAGTACATCAACATGCTCATCTGCGACTATATAGAAACCCGCATAAAGGACGGCGCGCTCCGCAACGTAAACCCGCTCTACGCATCCAAGGCCTTCATAGGCATGGTCGTGAACCAGATAATCGCCCAGGAGCTCTTCGGCGAAAAGAAGCGCGGCAAGATAGACCAGGAGCAGCTCATAGCCACGTTCGTCGGCATATTCCTTAACGGCATAAAGGCCGGCTGACGACAGGCCGAATTATAAAGAAGCCCATTCCCTTGTTTCGGTAATCGCGAAACGCCCCGCCCGGCGGCATCCGCGTGTGTTAACATTAATCCCGCGCACATGAACGAGACGGTCACGAAAACAAACATCGCCGACTGGATACCGCTGGCCGGGCTTTTCGCGCTGTCCGTCGTATTCGCGCGCCCCTTCATCCCCGCCTGGGGGTTCGTCTTCGCCCTCTCTTTCTCCATATTCTTCGGGTTCAAGTGGCTGACGCTCAAAAGGGCCGTCTCGAGCGGCGTAAGGCCGGGGCTCTGCCGCGCCCTCGGCTACGTATTCCTCTGGGTCGGCATGGACGCCGCGAGGTTCCTCGACGAATCACGGCTGCCCCGGGTCCCACGCGCGGGCGAGTGGGCGGCGGCCCTTCTGAAAACGGCCCTCGGATGCGCAATATTCTGGCTCCTCGCCCGCGAGGTGCACGAGTCCCACGCGCTCACCGGCGGCTACGTCGGCTTCACAGGCTTTCTCATCCTCACCTTCTTCGGCGTGTTCCACCTCCTCTCGCTCGCGTGGAGGAGCCTCGGGGCCGACGCCGTGCCCATAATGCGCTCGCCGCTCCTGGCGTCTTCCCCGTCCGATTTCTGGAGCCGGAGATGGAACCTCGCCTTTAAAAACATCGACAGCGAATTCGTCTTCAGGCCCGCCGCCAGGAGGTGGGGGCTAGCCCCCGCTGTGATCGCGGCGTTCCTCTTTTCCGGTGCGCTCCACGACCTCGTAACGTCATTCCCGGTAAACGCCTGGTACGGCGCGCCTACGCTTTATTTCACGATTCAGGCTGCGGGGGTTATACTCGAAAAATCACGGGCGGGCATAAGGGCCGGGCTCGCCTCGGGGCCGAGGGGGCGCGCATTCACGATTGCCCTCGTCCTGTCGCCGGTCCTTCTTCTATTCCACCCGCCCGCGATAGAGCACGCCTTCATACCGTTCATGAGGGCGGCCGGGGCGCTCTAGGAAGCGGCCGCGGGGGACCGACACATGCTGTTCAGCGTAAAGAAAAATTTCCTCCTGTCCGTCGTCCTCGCGCTTGCGCTGGCGGCACTCGCCCTCGCCCTGAAATACGCCCTCGGCCTCGAATGGCAGTCCCCCGGGGCAGTCAATTTTATTCCCGGGTTCGCCCTCGGCCTCGCCGTCATACTCGCCTCCGACCTCGTTCTCGTAATCATTCTCGCCGCGCTTTTCAGAAACGAATTCATAAAGACGTACATGCAAATGGCCGACTACTTCACCGGCCAGCGTGCGCCCGAGATTCTCGCAGGCGGCCTCCTAGCCGCGGGTGAGGAGACGGTCTTCCGCGGCGTCGTGCTCCAGGGGATGGTTCAGCTCATGGGCTCGGGACCGGCCTACGCCGTCCTTGTCTCGTCGATACTCTTTGGCCTCTTCCACGTAATCGCCCGGAAGCGCCTCGCCCTCTTCTCCGTATGGGCCGTGTGGGAAGGCGCGGTCCTCGGCGCGCTCTACCTCTACACCGGCTCGCTCCTCGTCACTGCGGCCGTCCACGCCGCCCACGACGTCCTCGGATTCACGGTCTTCGCCTTGAACCGCAGGCGCGGATTCTTCCTCACCGGGAGGCCCGCCCGGGGCTGACGGCCGACGTTATGGTAATATAATCGCCGCTGTCGGAATTAACCCCAAAGGAGAAAGAAATGAGCTACGAAACCGAGCTAAAAGCCGCCGTCCACGCGGTAGCGAACGCATGCAGGCTCTGCATGAACGTCCAGTCCGCGCTCGTCTCGGCCGAATCCATGACGAAGAAGGACAAGTCGCCCGTGACCGTCGCCGACTTCGGCGCACAGGCGGTCATATGCGGCGAGCTCGTAAATGCCTTCCCCGACGTCCCCATAGCGGGCGAAGAAGATTCCTCCGACCTGAGAACGCCCGAAGGCGAGACGCTCTCGGCACAGGTGCTCGAATACGTAAGCGCCATAGCCCCCGGCGCGACGAAGGACGGCATACTCGGTGCGATAGATTCTGGAAATTACGATGGCGGACCGTCGGGAAGGTTCTGGACACTCGACCCGATAGACGGGACGAAAGGCTTCCTCCGCGGTGAGCAGTACGCCGTCGCGCTCGCGCTGATAGAGGACGGCGAGGTCGTCCTCGGCGTGCTCGGATGCCCTAACCTCCCGCTCGACCTCGGCGATCCCGCCCGCGGGACGGGATGCGTGCTTACGGCAGTAAAGGGCGGCGGCGCCTACATGCGGCCGCTCGAAGGAGGCGAGGCCGTGAGGATTTCGGCCTCGGAGATTTCAGACCCCTCCCTCGCCCCTATATGCGAGTCCGTCGAATCGGCGCACTCGTCCCACGACGAATCAGGCCGCGTGGCAGAGATACTCGGCGTCGGCGTCCCGCCCCTCAGGATCGACAGCCAGTGCAAGTACGCTGTGATCGCCCGCGGCGACGCCTCGATCTACCTCCGTCTCCCGACGCGAAAGGACTACACCGAAAAGATATGGGACCATGCGGCGGGCTCCCTCATAGTCGAGGAAGCGGGCGGAAAGGTGACGGACGTCACGGGAAAGAAGCTCGATTTTTCGCGCGGAAGGACGCTTTCCGAAAACAAGGGCGTCATAGGCACGAACGGCCTCGTGCACGACAGGGTGCTCGCGGCAGTGAAGGAAGTCACGGGCGGCTGAGAGCGGCCGGGGAGCCTAGCTCCTCACCTTGAAACCCCGGGACGCTTCGTCCAGGAGCGCGAGGTCGTCCTCTCCGAGCGTGAACCCCTTGGCTCCGGCGTTGTCTTCGGCCTGACGTACAGAGGTAGCGCCGGGGACCGCGACCACACCATCGCCGCGAAAATTAATGACCCAGTTTATCGCGGCCTGCGAAAGCGTGACGCCGTGCTTCCCCGCCACGCGCCCGAGCGCCTCGACGACCGGCCGCGACGCCTCTACGTGCGAACGGCTCAGCGCCCCGTAATACCTCCTGAAAAAATTCCTCGTCCCGAGGAGCTCCGGGTTCTCGTGGAACTTCCCCGTGAGAATTCCCCGCCCGAGCGGCGAATACGCGATGATCGTCATCCCGAGGTCCCGCGCCGCGTCGAGCACCCCGTTCGTCTCTATCTCCCTCCGGACGAGGCTGTAATTCACCTGGTTCGACACGAGCGCGAGCCCCATACGCGAAAGCTCCATGTGCGCCCTCCTCATGTCCTCGGCCGAAAAGTTGCTGACGCCGACGTACCTGATTCTCCCCTCATCGGCGAGCTTCGCCATCTCCCTCATCTGCGACTTTATAGGCGACAGCGAATACGGATTGTGTACCTGGTGAAGGTCTATGTAGTCCGTTCCGAGGCGCGACAGCCGCTCGCCTATCGTCTTTGTAATCGACCCGGCGGTCCGGAGGAGAGGCCACCACTTGTCCGCTATGACGACGCTCTCCCTCTTTATCCCGAGCGCTTTGAGAGCACGCGCGAGCGATGCCTCGGACTCCCCACTGCCGTAGAGCTCGGCGGTGTCGAACCAGTTCACGCCGCCCTCGACCGAGACCCGTACGATCTCCCTTATGTCGTCGGCCGTGAGCGGCGGCCATAGCAGCCCCGAAAGCCCCCTGCCCCCGCTGAACTGCACCGTGCCGAGGCCGACGGGCGAGATTCCGAGCGGGCTCTGCCCGAGCCTCCTTAACCGCCGCGAGTCTCCTTTCGCCACCTTCACCTCGCTTTTAAATGACCGGGATTCGAAATATAATAGCAGTATGACAGCCGAAAAACGAATAATAGACCTCTCGATAAAGGTCGAGCCCGCGCCCGGCCCCGAGCACCAGCGGCTCGGGATAAAATACGAGCGTCACGAGGACACGGCTGAATATGTCGCAATGCGCCTCGAATGCGAGAGAGAGGACCTTCCCGGCGGCCTCGGCTGGGCGAACGAATACGTCACGCTCGGCACTCACGTCGGCACGCACATGGACGCCCCCTGGCACTACCATCCGGTATCCGAGGGCAGAAAGGCCCGGACGATAGACGAAATGCCCGTCGAATGGTTCTACGGCGACGGCGTCGTCATCGACGTGCGCCATAAAAAGCCGGGCGAGCTGATCTCGACAGGCGACCTCAAGGCCGCGCTCAATAAAACCGGCTACGAGCTGAAACCCTTCGACATTGTCCTCGTCATGACGGGGGCCGACAGGCTCTGGGGCACGCCCGAATACTGGAGCACGTTCCCCGGCCTCGGCAGGGAATCGACCCTCTGGCTCTGTAACCAGGGGATCAGGGTCATGGGAACCGATTCTGCCGGATGGGACAGGCCGTTTAAGGACATGACGGAGGAGTTCAAGCGGACGGGCGACGCGAGTGTCCTCTGGGGGGCGCACTTCGCGGGTATCGAAAAGGAATACTGCCAGATAGAAAAGCTGACCAACCTCGACCTGTTGCCGCCCTTTGGGTTCAAGGTGGCCTGCCCGCCGATAAAGGTAAAGGGAGCGAGCGCCGGATGGGTGCGCCCGATAGCTATTCTCGGGGAGTCTTCGTAACGCCTCCCGGTTTCGGGGCGGCGAAGACGACTGTCCAGTAGGTCTTGTTCTTCGTATCCTTGTTGTGAAAACACGCCCCGCCTATCTCGGTGATGCGCGGCTGCATCAGCACCTCGCAGTGAACGGGGCTCCTCAGCCACGCCGCCACCACCTCCTCGGACGATTCCCTTCCCACGGATATGTTCTCCCCCACCATCAGCCACTCGTAGTCGAGCTTTTCCACCCTGTCCGACACATCCGTCCCGTCAGACCCTTCGTGGCTTACGAAGTCCCCCGTCGCCATGTCCACCGAATGCTCCAGCGCCGCGCGGGCGAGCGTCGGGTTCCATTCCACCCTTCCCGCGGGCGTGAATATCTTGTACCCGCAGTTACGGCTCTGCGACCTGGCCTTGTTTATGAGGACTACCATCTTCTCCTTGATCACGTCGAAGTCCTCGCACCGGTAGGAATCGTTGGCGAGTGTGTAGCGGAGCTCGTTTCCGCCGCACCCGTACAGCAGAAACACCGCGGCGGGAATGAGCAGGAGCCTCTTCAGCATCCTTAAAATTATACTCGGCGGCGGCCGGGGAATCACCCGAAAAATCACCTGTCGATTTTCTCCCACAGCGGACAGGCCGCCGGGAGAGAACCGCTCAGTCCGAAGACTCTTCGTTACTATGCTTGTCGATGAAGCTTTGCCTTCCCGAGCCGTACTTGTACATCTTGTACTTGAGCTCGTTCTTCTTGTAATAGCTCTGGTGGTATTCCTCCGCGGGATAAAATTCCGTGGCTTCCGTTATCCTGACGACGACGGGGTCCTTGAACTTCCCCGACTCGTCGAGCCTCTTCTTCGAAGCCTCGGCCGCCTTCCGCTGGGCTTCGGAGTGATAGAATATCTCCGGCCTGTACTGGCTCCCCCTGTCGGCGAACTGCCCGCCCGCGTCCGTGGGGTCGATGTTCAGCCAGTATACGTCCAGCAGCTCGCCGTAGCTCACGACCGCAGGGTCGAATATGATCTCGACCGCCTCGGCGTGCCCCGTGGCTCCCGTCGATACCTGCCGGTACGTCGGGTTCTTCACGGTCCCGCCCGTGTACCCGGCTATCGTATCGACGACGCCGTCCATCTTGTCGAAGGGAGGCTCGATACACCAGAAGCACCCGCCGGCGAAGGTCGCCTTCTCGTACTTCTTCTCCCCGGCGTCGGTCTTGCCCCCGTCTTCGGCGAACACGTGCGCGGCAAGCGGCGACGCGGCGAGTAAAGCGAATATGAAAAGCAGCGCGGTTCTTTTCATTATTGTCCCCCCCACGGCTTCGCCACGTACCGCTGCGAAGCTCGATTATACATGCTATAAGGATAGCCGGAGAGCCGGAATTTTATACCGGTTTTCGGGAAAGGTCAGCTTAAAAGCCCCCACTTCTTCATCCTGTAGCGGAGCACCTCGCGGGTTATGCCGAGCATCTCCGCCGTCTTCGTCTGGTTCCAGTTGTTGAGGTCGAGCGCCTTTATGATCACCTTCTTCTCTATCTGGTATAGGGACGCGTCCTCTATCGGAACGTCTATCACCATCTTCTCTTCGGAATTCTGCACCTTCAGGCTCTCGCCGTCCTCGAGCTTGAGATACCTCGGGTTAAGCACCCTGTCCTCGCTGAGGAGTACGGCCCGCTCTATCGTGCTGCGGAGCTCCCTCACGTTCCCCGGCCAGTTGTAATTGAGAAACGTCTTCCTGATTTCCTCCGGGATCTCGGTGATGTTCTTACTGAGATCGACGTTGAAGTACGAAACGAAATGATCGGTCAGGTACGGTATGTCGTCTTTCCTGTCCCTTAGTGCCGGCATCTCGAAGCTGAGAACGTTCAGCCTGTGGTAGAGGTCTTCCCTGAAATCCCCCTTCTTTACGAGCGCCTTGAGGTCGTGGTTCGTCGCCGCTATGACGCTTATGTCCACGCTTATGTCACGCGTGCCGCCGAGCCTCCTGAACGAGCGCTCCTCGACGGCCTTCACCAGCTTCGCCTGGAGGGCGAGGCTCATGTCCCCTATCTCGTCGAGGAACACGGTCCCCCCGTCGGCCTGCTCCAATATGCCTTTTTTCAGGTGTTTTGCGTCTGTGAACGCCCCCGCCTCGTGCCCGAATAGCTCGCTTTCGAGAAGCGTCTCCGGTATCGCGGCGCAGTTTAGCTCGATGAACGGCCTCTGCCTCCTTACGCCGTTATAGTGGAGTATCTTCGCCGCGAGCCCCTTCCCCGTCCCGCTCTCCCCGGTGATCAGGATCGTCTTCGGGTCCGTCTCCGTCAGCTTCTTGAACAGCTCTATGATCTCCTTCACCGGCGCGCTCACGCCTATGAACGAATCGAACCCGTACTTCTCCTGCGCGCGCATCGCGGCGGCGCTCACGTTATTCCTGAGCTCGCTCGTCCTTATGGCGTTTCGGACCATGACCTTCAGCTTGTCGAGCGGAAACGGCTTTTCGATAAAATCGTACGCGCCGACCCGTATGGCGGTGACGGCGACCTCGACGTTGCCGTGCGCCGTCATCATTATCGCCGTCGGGGGATGCTCGAACTTCGAGAAGGACTTTAAAACCTCGAGCCCGTCCGTGTCCGGGAGGCGGAGGTCTAAAAGCACGAGGTCCGGATTCTCCCTCTTCGCGATCTCTATCCCCTCCCTCCCCTCGTACGACGTCAGGACCGAATACCCCTCCTGGGTCAACGCCTTGTGCAGTTGTTTACAGAGGAGCCTTTCGTCCTCGATTATAAGTATTAGAGAACTCATTCGTAATCGTTCCTTGTGTGCGGGCGTCGGCTACGAAGCGCGCTTTTCCTCGTTTCCGAGGTCGTTCGGTATCTCCACTATAAACGTGGACCCCTCTCCCACCTTGCTCGAAATGTGGAGCTTCCCCCTGTGGGCCTCGACTATCCGGCTCGATATCGCGAGCCCGAGCCCCGTGCCCGTCTCCTTCGTCGAATAGAAGGGCTGGAGTATACGCTCCGTCTCGTCGTCCGGTATTCCGCACCCCGTGTCCGAAACCTCGATCTCTATCGAGCCGTTCCCGCACCTGGTCCCTACCCTGACCTCGCCGAAACTGCCCGTGGCGTCGATGCTGTTTATGAGGAGATTCAAAATCACCTGCTCTATCTGCTCGTGGTCGACGTAAAACGTATTCGCACACGAGAGCTCTTTTTTAATTAAAACTCCCTTGGCCTTTGCCTTCTTCCCGACGAGGTTGAGCGCCCTCTCGACGATGTCGTTCGGCCCGCATTCCATGAGCTGAAGGCTCTTGGGGTGCCCGAGATCGAAAAGGCCCTTCACTATCCTTTCAAGACGCGATATCTCGTGCAGCACTTCGCTCATCGTCTGCCTGTGCTCCTCGATCTCGGTCTCGTCCATCATGAGCTCGAGCGCGAGCCCTATTCCCGAAAGAGGGTTGCGGACCTCGTGCGCGACGCCCGTCGCGAGCTCGCCTATAGCGGCCAGCTTCTGCGAATGCGCGAGCTGCCGGTGCTTCTCCTCGATCTCGGCCGCCGCCTCGGCGATCTTGAATTCGAGGAGCTCGTTAAACTCCCTCGTCTTCTGAAGGAGCTTCAAAATTTCGTCGTTCTTCCGCTGAAGCTCGCGGCTGTTGCGGTCGATGTTGTCGATCATGTTGTTAAACGCCTTCGCAAGTATCTCGATCTCCCCCGACGCCCCGCCGGCCTTCACCCTCACCGAATAATCCCCCGACGCCACCGACTCCGCCGCGTTGAACAGGCTCATTATCGGCTTCGTTATCATCCTCGGTATGAACACCGTCAGCATCACGCCGAAAAGGAGCGTAAGCCCCACGGCCGTCAGTGTCATAATATACGAAAACTTTATCTGCTTGTCCGATATCCTTATGGCTTCGAGGAGCATCTGGTTGGCGAAGATCCCCTGCTGCCCTTCCTCCTTCGAGGTCAATATCGTGGAAAGCGTTTCGTAACGCCCCCTTATGTTGGACGCGGTCCTGTCCATGTTGTAAATACTGTATATGGAAAGCCCTCCGATAAGCAGCATGAAAAGAAACATCAGCGCGTATCCGAGGGTTATCTGCTTGCTGAGACTCAAGAAATCCTGCCCCTCCCCGCGGTTCCCGGGGATTCTATATATATGTGATTGTACCTGTTTTTATTGACAACTCATATCGATTTTTTCAGTATCCGTAATAGATTAACTCGCGTCCCGGACGATTTTCAGGCAAGGCGGGCGGCCCCGTCCACCGGAATCCCGCGTTCGTGCTCTCCCGCGCCGACGCCGCCTTCCCGGATAAGCACGGCGCGAAACGCATATGGATTATTCCGTAGTTTCAGGTAGATTATAATCCCTCAGAATGGTACTGTTTTTATTGTTCATATGACAATAAAGCGTCTCGGGCTTAATTTTCTCGGAATTACGTCTCTTCTCTTTTTCCTTTCCGGCTGCTATTCCAACAAGGAAGCGGTGCAGGAGCTTTACGACAGGCAAACCGCCCTCGAAGCACGGATGGAAGAGCTCATAAAGGACGTCGATGCCGTGCTTTCGAAGATGGACGCCGACATCCAGGCCGTCGAATCGAGCCAGGCGAAGCTCGCCCGCGATATCGAAAGCATGAAAGAAAAGAACGTCGTCCTCAAGCAGAAGGTCGACAAGGTAGTAGCCAAAAAAGCGGCGAAGAAGGACAAGGCCGCCTCGGCCTCGGCCGCAGCGGCGGCGAAAAAAGAGCCCCCCTCGAATTCGCCCGCGATGATTTATTCCAGGGCGGTCAAGAGCTACAACGACGGAAAATTCGAAGACGCCATACTCGAATACCAGAGGCTGATAGATACATACCCCACAGACAAGCGCGTCCCCGAGGCGTATCTCAGGCAGGGCATGGCGCTTATCAACCTCGGGAGGAAGCAGGAAGCCAAGTACTTCCTGAACGCCCTCATCGACAAGTACCCGAATTCGAGCGAGGCACAGACGGCCCGCGAAAAGCTGAACACGTTATAGCGCCCGAGGGGTTATATCCGTTTTAAGGCCCTTGCCGCACCCGTTCCACGATCTCAGGCTGAAATCGTATCCGTAGTCTTGGTCGCTATCACGAGCTCTTCGTTCGTCGGTATGACGTAAACCCTGACGCGGCTTTTGCCCGTGCCGATGACGAGTGCATTCCGCGAGTTGGCTTCACTGTCGAGCTCCACGCCGAGCCACGAGAGCCCCGCGCATACCTTCTCCCTGACGAGAGCGCTGTTCTCGCCTATCCCGGCGGTGAAAACGAGGGCGTCCAGCCCGCCGAGCGCCGCTGTGAGAGAACCCGTCTCCCGGACTATCCTGTACGCGAAGTAGTCTACCGCGAGTCTAGCCCCCGGCGCGTCGCTCGCCTCGAGGTCCCTCATGTCCGACGATAGCCCCGATATGCCAAGGAGGCCCGATTTTTTGTAGAGGAAACCCTCGACTTCGTCGGCCGTCATGCCCTTTTCCCTCTGCAAATAGAATATCACCCCGGGGTCTATGCCACCGCTCCGCGTGCCCATCGGCAGACCGTCGAGGGCGGTGAACCCCATCGTAGTGGCGACGCTCTTCCCGCCGAGCGTGGCGCACATGCTCGCGCCCGCGCCGAGATGCGCCGTGACGACCCTCCCCGAGGCCGTTTCTGGGCTTATCTCACCGAGCCGCGAAAGCACGTATTCGTACGAGAGGCCGTGAAAGCCGTACCTGACGACGCCTGCTTCGTAATAATCCATGGGGAGCCCGAACATCTGCGCGAGCCCGGGCTGCGTTCTGTGAAACGACGTATCGAAGCACGCGACGTTCGGCACGCCCGGATACGCCCTCATCATCGCGCGTATCCCCGAAACGTTATACGGCTGGTGGAGCGGCGCAAGAGGCTCCAGCCGAGAGAGCTTCGCGACGACTCCATCGTCGATGAGAACCGGGCCCGTAAACCCGGTCCCCCCGTGGACGACCCTGTGCCCGACCGCCGACGGCCCTCCCCCGGGAAGGATGTCCCCGAGCCTCCCTTCGAGCCACCCGAAACACTCGTCGTGCGTGCGCGTCCCGTCTTCGAGGCTGCCCGAGGAAAGCGTGGCCCCCTCGCCGTCCGCGAGGGTATAAAAAGGCTCCCTTCCGATCTCCTCGATCATTCCCCTGCGGCGAAGCGTAAGGCCGCCTCCGCCGTCCGGCTCGTACACGGCGAACTTAATGCTCGACGAGCCCGTATTGATCACAAGCACAGGTTTTTTCATATGGTATCCGTAAAGATTCAGATTTATGCCTTGATCGGCTTTCTCGCGTGCACCATGAGGGCCACGATGGCGCACGACGCGAGCTTCGACCTGAGCGAGTCCGACCTGCTGGTGAGCACTATCGGCACGCGCGCCCCGAGCACGACGCCCGCGCTCTCGGCCCTCGCCATGTACGTGAGCTGCTTTGCGAGCATGTTCCCGGCTTCGAGGTCGGGGACTATCATTATGTCTGCGTCCCCCGCGACCTCCGATTTTATCCCCTTTATGTCCGCGGCCTGCCTGCTTATCGCGTTGTCGAAGGCGAGCGGCCCGTCGAGAATGCCGCCCTCTATTTGCCCCCTGTCCGCCATCTTGCAAAGCGCGGCAGCGTCTACGGTCGACTGTATCTTCGACGTCACCGTCTCGACCGCCGAGAGTATGGCGACCTTCGGCTCGGGCACTCCCATCATCTGCGCGAGCTCTATCGCGTTCCGGCAGATGTCGGCCTTCTCGTCGAGGTCGGGATAGATGTTTATCGCCGCGTCCGAGATTATAAGCGTCTTCGGGTATGTCGGGACGTCCATGACGAAGGCGTGGCTTATGCGCCTCTCCGTCCTGAGCCCGGTGTCCGACTTCACCACTTCCGCGATAAGTTCGTCCGTGTGAAGGCTTCCCTTCATGAGCGCCTCGCACTCCCCCTCCCTCACGAGCCTCATCGCCTCGGCCGCCGAGGCGTGGCTGTGCGGCGCGTCGACGACCCTTAGACCCGATATGTCCAGCCCGTGCTCCTTGGCGATCTTGATTATCCTTTCCACCGGCCCCACGAGGACGGGGACGATCAGGTCCTCCTTCCAGGCCTCTACGGCCGCCGTCAGCGACGACTCGTCGCAGGGGTGCGCGACGGCCGTAAGCGGCGACTCGAGCACGCTGCACTTCTGGACGAAATTCTCGTACTTGTTGAACGTCTTGACTATTATCTCCGGCCCTTCCGTCCGCTCGACGGATATCTTCTCGCGCGGCGCGATAACGGCCGCCGTCCCCGTCATCACGGTCTCGCCCTCGCCGTTCACGCACACGCAGTCGAAATCGACCTTCCCCGTCTCGTCCTCCTTCGAGGCCACCTTCATCGTGAGCGTAATCGTATCCCCCGACGCTATGCGCTTTATGAAATCGAGGCTCTGCGAAACGTACTGCGTCCCCGGGCCGGGGAGCTCCGAGCCCAAAAGGGCTGACGCCAGGAGCCCGCACCACATGCTCGGCGCTATTAGCTTCCCGGAGTTATGCTTCCCCGCAAAGCCCTCGTCCAGGTAGCAGGGGTCCATGTCGCCCGAAAGAGCGGCGAACTTCTCGACGTCGTCCCTGCCGAGCGTCTTCGTTATGCTCGCCGTATCGCCTATTTTTATCTCGTCGAAAGTCTTGTTGGTGATCGTGCCTTCCGTCATCTATGGCCGCTCCTGTAAATAAATTATATCCCCCGCCGCCCTTATAAGTATTCAGGATATGTGTGAAATGGAAGTTAAGACGAAAATTCTACCTGTCCCGCGCGGGCGGGAGGACGGTAAGAACCCTCCCGGCGTAAAGACTCGCGTAGTGTGAAAACCACGATCCGGGCGGGTACCTGAACAGAACGTCGCTCTTCGCGAGGAGGAACATCTCCACCGCGCTCGCCTCCGCCGTCTCGGCGGGCAGCTCGTCGTGGAGCTCGCCGCCGAAGTCGCTCCCGAAGGGCTTTGGATACGTAACGACGCCCCCTATAGAGTGCGTCAGGAGCTCCTCGATGGGCCGGGAATCCGTCGAAAGGAATACGACCCCCTCCCCGCCGCCCGCCATCCCCCGCGCTTTATTTATCCCGTCTATGCACGCCTTGATCCCGGGCGCCCACTCGCTCCAGTAGGGCGTGTGGGCCGACCGGGGGAGGTGCGGGCCGTAATATCTCACGTGAGCCCCCGTAACCTTCCTCCCGGCGAAATTCTTCTCTGCGAAATCGTCGGCGATCCCGGCGAGACGGGGCGCGAGACGAATGGCGTCGAAAAAGGGCTTCAGCTCGTCCCCGGGCCCGTAGCAGCCCTGCGTGACGAGCACGCGCGATTTCACGCCCGAGAGGTCCTTCACTATAGCGTCTATCTCGGCCTCCCTCCTCTCGCTTTCCCGCTTGAGCGCCGTGCCGTCCCCGTCCATTCCGAGCGCCGAGAGCATGCGCGCCCTGAAGAGCCGGGCGTCGGGACGGGGCGAGATGGCGAACATCGCCCTCAGCAAAAGCCTCGAAAGAGCGTCCACGCGGTCGGGGACTATAACCCTGACCCCGCCGATGTTCTCGGGGACCGCGAAGAATCTCGGAAAGGCGTTCTCTCCGGGGTCGCCGAGATAACGCGAATCAGTCCATAGTATGACGAGGCTCCTCCCCGCCGCACGGGCGTAACGCCAGGCGTTCGCCGCGGCGAGGAGATTGTCGCCGAACCCCGAGTTCCTCCGGGAGATGATAAAGCGTCCTCTAGTCAACAAATTGAAAAAGAACATCGCCTCTATTTCCCGAGGGGGAGTAAGATTAATCCATCTCTATTTTTCTTAAAATTCCGGTTTTTGATATAGTCACGATAAATGGAGGCTGCATTGCACTTACAAACTTACCGATGGCAGGTATGGATTTCGATAAAATCTCGCCCATTTCTTCGGCCGTTATGTTGCCGCTGGTGAGTGTAAACATACGGACTTTATGCCTACGAACCATCTCGAATTCAGGTTTTCTGTATCTGATCTTTTTATCTTTGGTAATAACTATCCAGCTGTTCTCACCGGCATGTCTCAGCCATTCTTCATCAGCCGCATCCGGAGGGAAATGATCATCAAGACAATGCACTACAATCTCAATGCCTTCATACTTGTCCTGACTGCTAAGTAAGATATTCGCTACTTTATGCTTGCCCAAGGCCCGGTCGAGGAAGAAAACTAGCTGCTCAGGCGGCCTCTTTCCATATCCGGTATCTGAGCGCTTCCTCGATTTCTTCCTGGCTGCATTCATAATCATTTGTTAACTCATCGATCGATTCGCCTGCTCCGTACCGCTCGATGACGATTTCTATGGGGATACCTTTTCGAGCCAGCATCGGCCTGCCGAAAGAAATTCTGGGATCGATCGAGATGAACCTCGGCTCGTCGGGTTCCCCCCTTCCCGAAAATGGGTAAAGCTTTATAGGAAGACCGTGAATGTCGCGCTCGATCCTTTTCAAGTATTGTTTGATCACGTCGGCTAGGATAATCTGGCCTTCCTGGTTATATACCACGGCCGCCTCGCGCAAAAATAAATCTATTCCGTCGGTTTCGAACTCCTTGTCGGCCAGAGGATGACTGGAACCAAATTGCGAGGAAATGAAATTCAGACCTTTCCTGACTTTCGCCATGGATATTTCATGCTTCCTGCGAATCGAAGCGAGCACATAAGCCTCTATCAGATTTATAAAAGATAAAGAAAGCGGGCGCTCCTGTGCGGGGATAATAAGCGGAGCGAAGTCGCGCTGTCTGCCTATCCACGCCCGAAGTGTAGACACCGGGATCCTCAAATAAGAAGCCGCTTCGGGAACACTGTAGGACGGCATATATCTAATATCTGTCATAGTGTTCTGACTAGTGTTCAAGGTGTCTCTTTCCTCCAGGGCGATAATATCAATATTTATAATACCACCAAGGTATACAAATCAAGCAGTAGCAGATTCGGAATAAAGAAACCTGCCGCGCTGTTTTCACAGGCGGCAGGCTCGCTAAAGGAGGTAATGGGAGAGTACTGTCTTTTCTTCCGGGTTAAAAATACGCCTGGAGCTGGGCCCGGAATATGTTCTCGTCAATGTCCGGAGCGCCCTCCGTAAACGTATTTCTTATGAACGAATAATCGGCCTGGATCTTCCACCTGTGGTCCCTCGACAGGTAGTAGTTGAGGCCCGGGGTTACGGCCCAGCTCGTATTCGAGACGCTTACCCCGGGCGGCACGACGCCCGAGGACGTATCGTAATCTATGTACGAAAACCTTCCCGCGAGCTCGACGGTCTTGGGCAGTAGGAACACGCCGCTCTGAACGTTAAAGCCCTGGTCGTAGGCGGTATCCTGCGAATCGGTATCCGGGGACAGCCACCTGCCGACGTATTCGCCCTCCACGCTGAAGAACGGAACCTTGAAGTTTATGTCGCCCGTCAGTGTCGTGAAGTCCGACTGCGGGAATCCGAGCTCGGCCACCCTCTGGCAAACGAGCCCGTTCGGCGTTTTCCTGTCGCAATTGAGCCCGGGCAGCGTCGATGCCGCCGCGCCGATTACGAACGTCGGGCTCCTGGCGAAGTTCGGCACGGCCTCGTATGCCCTCGCCGTGGCGAACTGGCCGTTGGGGTTGAACTTGGCGTCGTCCCCGCCGATTCCGAGCTGAATCCTCCCCGCGTAAAGGAGGTTCGAATCGACGCTCGTGCCGTTAAGCCCGTCGCCGTTGAATACGCCCAGCGCGTACGAGAAGTTGTTGTTCGCCCCGAGCCCGCCCTGGACCGAGAATCCGCGGTCCCTTTCGAGCGTGAACTGCTCGTTCACTATGGACCTCTCGACGAGCTGGAGCGAGGTGGAAGACGTGAGCTCCTCCCTGTAGAACGGGACCTTCCACTGCCCCACCCTCGGCGCGATTTCCTTCCGGTAAGCGAACGTCAAGTAAGCGTCCCTCAGAATCGTGCCGCTCGACGCGTCGAACATGACGTAATAAAGGAACCACGGCCTGAACGCGTTGCCGTCGAACCTGAACTGAAGCCTCCTCACCCGGAAGTTCGTCGACGTAAGCTCCTCGTCCGTATCGTTGACCGATAGCTGCGCCTGAGCGTTTATCCTGAACCTCAGCTTGTAGTTTCCGTCGTCGCTCTCGAATATAAGGCCCTTGTCGTACTTGGCGAGAAACTTGTTATACCACGCTTCGTCGTCCTTCTTTTGCGACTCGGCGACTTCGGACACCTTCTCCCGGTCCGCCGCCCTTTCGGCCTGTAGCTGCTCTATCTGCTGCTTGAGCGCATCTATCTGCTGCTGGTTTTGCTGCTGCAGTATCTCTATCTGCTGCTTTAGGTCCTCGATCTGCTGCTTCGTCGACTGGGCGCTCGAGCTCGCCGGCGACGCCAGCACCAGCAGCAAGGCGAGCGCCCCGACGTACCTGTTAAACCTGTTTATCATCTAACTATCCTCCTCTCTGTCTTTTTGTATCGACCCGCACTAACGCCCCCTGAATCGGGGCTCCCCTTCCGAGATCCCCTGCCCGGGCTGCGCGTACTTCGTGTATCTTACGCCCGAGCTTCGGGTCCGCTCCAATATGGGCACGCCGAGCGCCCTCGAAAGCCCGCGCCTGAGCGGCTCCAGCTTCTCGCTGAAAGACCTCAGCCCCTTGACGTACTCGGCCGGATTCTCCTGCCAGAGAAGAAACGCGGCGAAGACCCGCTTGAGCCTGTCTTTCACTTCAGCCGACTCGAACGTCCAGTGAAAATCGCCCTCGACCGGGTAAAACGTCTGGAAGAAGAGGAGCTGCTTGATTATGCTCCTGTGGTCCCCCGCGTAATACACGTCGAAAAGCCCCGTTCTCACCCAGCTGTAACCGCTGCCGAAGCTCTCTGCAAAACTATCCTCGAGCCCGAGCCTCGCGCCTGCATACCCCGCGAGGTTCACATAAACGTAAGCCGCCTCCGGAGTAAAATAACCTTTTTCCGGAAATTCCGCGCCGAACCTGTTGAGACTGCCGACGAGATAAATACCGTTATAGCCCCTCGCCGGCCTGAAGCCAAGCTCGGGCTCGAGTTCGAGATCCCCTACGTCCCCGATCTCCGATAATGACGTCCTTATTTTCTCCCATTCCTCGAGCGTTATCCTGATCGTATCTTCGGATTTCATCTTGCTTTCTCCTGTAAAATCCCTGTTTTTGTGCAAAGCTCCGCCGTTAGAGCCTTTTTTCATCCGAAAACCGGCTCGATCCCGCGCGGAGAACCCCCGCGCCCTGTCCCCGGACAACGGCCTGTTTCAGGCCCCCGCCGGATCTCCCCTATGTCCGGTAAATACTATCCCCCGGCGGGTCTACAATAGTACGTAGCCCTGTTCCTTATGAAGTGCTTCCCACGGCCCGCCCCGGCGGCTCCGTTAAAGCCCCTCTCGATCACGTTTTCCATCGCCGTTTCTCCGGTCGGTCTGTATCGCATCGAATCCCGCTTCCCACTTCTCTTAAATACCGCTCTTTATTCGCATACAGCTCCGCCGCCGGGCGCCCGTTCCGCCAGGAAGGCGCGCAATCCCTGCGGAGTCCATCCGCAGCTCCCCCGTAAAGGGCTCGACTCCGCCCCGGCCAAAAGGGGAAATCCGTTTGTAATCAGAAAACCCGGCTAACAGCCCGGCATGGTACGACAATAGTAAGTGCCGCGCAGCCTGAGACCGTACCCGAAAAGCCTTGTCGAAACGATGTAAGCCGGCCTACGCATTCAAGAGCCCCCATCTTTCCCTGACGCGGTTCTCCAGTTTCGTGAATACGAGCCTGTCCACCGTGATGCCGATCACTATGATGATTATCATGACGGCGATAATCTGGCTTATGTCGTTGAGCTCGCGCCCCATGGTAAGCAGGCGTCCGAGCCCTATGCTCACGTACAAGAGCTCCCCGGCCATGAGAGCGCGCCACGCGAACGACCATCCCTGCTTGAGCCCGCTTATTATAGACGGCAGCGCCGCCGGGATGATAACCTTCATGTAAAGGTCGATCCCGTGCGCGCCCATGGTGCGCGCAGCCCTGAGGTATATGGGCGGCACGTTCTTGACGCCCGCATCGACGCCTATAGTCACGGCGAAGAGCGAGCCGAGGACGACGACGAGTATGATCGCGCTCTCGCTGAGCCCGAACCAGAGCAGTGCAATCGGCAGCCAGCATATGCTCGGCAGCGCCTGAAAGCCGAGCACTATGGTGCCGACCGTCTCGTCCAGGACCTTGACCCTCCCGATGGCGAGGCCGATAAGAAGCCCGCCTGCCACCGATATGAAATAACCGATGAGCACCCTCTTCATGCTCGCGAGTATGCCGATGGTAAAGCTGTTGTCCTGGAAGCCGGCGAGGAGCGAATCGAAAACACCCGACGGTGACGGAAAGAGATACGGCGGCCAAATCTTGAGGGCCGCGACCCCCTGCCATATCCCTATAAGAAGAAGATAAAATACGGTAAGGAGAATAATCTTGCGCTTCATCAGACGGCGGCCTCCTGTACTTCATCGACAGCTTCGCCGTTCTCCCTTATCTCGTCCGTTATCCACTTCGTATAAAGAAACACCTCGGGATGACCCGGCTGCCTGGGTCTTTCGATATCTATCTCGTGCTCCGATTTAATCCTGCCGGGGTTCTTCGCGAATACCAGCACCCTGTCGCCGAGTATGACGGCCTCCTCGACGTTATGCGTGACGAATATAATCGTCTTCCGCGACTCGACCCATATCCTCTGGAGCTCGTCCTGGAGCGACTCCCTCGTCTGTATGTCGAGCGCGGCGAACGGCTCGTCCATGAGGAGTATCGCGGGCTCCATAACGAGCGCCCGTGCGAGGGCTACCCTCTGCTTCATGCCCCCCGAAAGCTGGTGAACGTATGAGCCGTGGAAGTTCTCGGCAAGCCCGACGAGCTTCAGGTAATCCTGGGCCATTTCCTTTCGTATCTTGGGCGCGACCCTCCTCAGCTTGAGCCCGAACTCAACGTTCTCCCTCACTGTAAGCCACGGGAAAAGCGCCCCTTCCTGAAAGACCACGACCCTGTCCGACCCCGGCCCTTCGACCCGCTTCCCGTTGGCGAATATCTGCCCGCTCGTCGGCTTGTCGAGCCCGGCGATAAGATTAAGCAGCGTCGACTTTCCGCATCCCGACGAGCCGACTACGGTCACGAACTCCCCGTCCCGGATAGTCAGGTCGATGTCGTTGAGGACCGATACCTTGCCGTCCCCGGAGTTGAAGGTCTTGGAAACGTTTTCGACCTTGAGCCTGGCATCCCTGTCCTCGACCTTCTGGATGAAAATATTCCAGACGCCTTCCTGCTCTACGGTGCGGAAAGGATAGCCCCTTCTCTCGCAAAATCGCGGCGCGTTTTCGAGCGCCGTGGGCTCGTGGTCCGACACCGCCAGCAAGACGTCGTTCTCTCGGAGATCCCTCAGCGTATCCCTTATCACGTTAAGCGGATGCGGGCATATCGCCTGCCTGAGATCGATAACCTTCTCCGGCTTAAGCGAGTCCAGCTTTTTCGGGGGATTCACGGTTTTCATAATCGGTCCTCTGCTATCTTTGCTGCGCATATATTATACTCAGTTCACAGCGGTTTTTGGGGAGCCGACCGTAATCTCCTCGAGCCCCCTCTCCTTTAAAATGCCGTTCAGAATCGTAAGATCGTAGATATCCGCAAGGTCGGGTTTCTTCCTACCGAGGAACCCCAGATCGTACGCATCCGCCGCAACCTCGTACAAAGAGCTCGTAACGGGGTCGTACGTAAACTCGATCCTCGGGAATCCGGCGTTGAGAATGTCATCGGGGAGCGCCTTTCCAGTCTCCCTCTTTATCTCCTCGTTCAAAACCTTCTTCGCCTCTTCGGGATTCTCGTTAATCCAGTTCGTTATGTCGAGGTTCGTTTCGAGCCAGGTCTTTACGAGGTCCGGATGCTTCTTCAGAAACTCCGTGCTCACCATAATATGGGTCGTCACGTACTCCCCGTTCGGCCAAAGGTCCTTCTCGTCGACGAATATTTCGCCCCCGCCCTCGACTATAAGTCTCGATACCCACGGCTCCACGGTCCAGGCCCCGTCGAGGTCCTTCTTGATGAAGAGAGTAAGCTGGTCGGGATTCGCGAGCGGCGCAAGATCGACTGTCCCGCCCTTCTGTTTTAATTTATAGCCTTTTTCCGCCAGCCACGTCCTGAGCGCGACGTCCTGCGTGCCGCCTATTGCGGGGGTCGCCAGCTTCTTGCCGTCGAGGTCCTTGTCCGTCTTGATGCCCGAGTCCTTCCTGACGACGAAAGCCGCGCCTCCGCTGGCCGCACCCGATACTACGCGGAGCGCCTCTCCGTACGATTTGACATATCCGTTTATGGCGGGATTCGGGCCGATGTAGGCTATGTCCAGCTCCCCCGCGAACAGTGCCTCCACGGCCGTGGGCCCCGCGGTGAATATCTTCCAGTCTACATCGGCATCGTCCCCGTAGGCCTTCTCGAAATCCCCTCTGGCCTGCCCTATAACGCCCTGCGCGTGCGTAACGTTGGGGAAATGCCCGGCTCTAATTGTTACCTTCTTACCCTCGGCGCCGTAGCCCGGAACGGCGCCCGCGATGCCTGAAACCAGCACCGCAATCAATAACAACTTCAGATTCATTAAATAATCCTCCCTATTTGGGTTGCTATAAAAGTGGCAAGCCGCGTGCCACCATAAAATATCCTTTATTCGAGGTCGGTTAACCGCACAAAATCGTGTCCTGCACGGCGATCTGTATATATTGTAACCAGAAACACGATAAATTTATGTCCATGTGTTTAAAATTTATACCCCGTTCAGCCCGGGATACGCGGGGAGAGTCAATCCTGTAATACATTTATAACATATTGCGAACCCCTATGCAGCCCCAAAATCCGGCCGAGGCGGACCGTGTCCGCTGACATTCGACGCTCGCAGCGAAGCAATACCCCTCCGGGCCGGCGGGCCACGCCCGCTGGATATCGAAGTGGCAGCGCTTTGCCATTACCACCAGCCGCGCTTCAGGTGGTTTCAGCAACTTCTATGCTACATCGAGAATCCCTTAATATTGCAAGCCGCTCGCGGCGCAGCAATACACTTCCGGGCCGTCAAAATTCGCGTTAAGAAAATCGAGCGGATGAGCGTTAAAAATCCGATGTGGGGCTGTGGGCCGGTGGAGGATTTAGCGAAGAAGCGATGATTTTTAGCAGAATTTTCCCCGGCCCGTGACTTTTGCTACTTTTGGTCAGTCAAAAGTAGAGAATCACTTTTCCATACCTACCAGTCACCACCGTACGTCCCCCACAAGGCCGCCAATTGTGCAGCTTCCACCAGCTTTCGAAGTTGCAGTAGATCCTTTGCCTTTGCCGTTAAAGGGTTCGTAAAGGCAGTGAACTCGAATTTGATTGAAGAGCACCACTATCCCCTCATCCCAATCCACCATATTGCAAGCTGCTCAAAAGCAGCGCAGCAATACCCCTCCGGGCCGTGCGGACTGTGTCCGCAGACAATCGAAGTGGCAGCGCTCTGCCCTTGACACCTGCCGCGCTTCAGGTGATCTCGGCACCTCCCGCGCTATGCCGAAAACGACACTACGTGTCCACGCCTCGCGTGCAGGAATCCGGCGTAGCCGACTTGGAAATTCATAGCAACGCCCGGTCGTCCGTTCTATTTAATCACCAGACTTGCCCCGCCGAAGACATCGAGTGGATGAGCGTTAAAAATCCGACTCCATTATTCTCCCCTCTCCCCTTGGGGAACGAATGCGAGCAAGCGAGCATTCGGACGCCCCCGGCCGACTGCACGAAAGTTTGTCTATTGCAGCTCGAAAGTATCCGAAATCAAAATAGGGATTAAGGGTGAGGGGGTACCTTACAAATTAATCAGAGAAACAGGATTTAGCGAAGGAACGATGATTTTGCACGCCACGCGTGCAGGATTCCGAAGTAGCGAAAGCCTTGCTATCATTTTCTGACGCGCTACAGGTGGTTTCGGCATCATCAGCGCTATGCCGAAAACGACACTACGTGTCCCCGGCCCGGCGGACTGTGTCCGCTGACATTCGAAGTAGCAGCGTCGTTGCCATTATCATCAGACGCGCTTCACGTGGTTTCAGCAACTTCGGTGCTACGCCGAGAAACACACTTGCACCACCCTTACCAGCCAGCTCAGAACTCCCCCTTCATCCACCGGAGACCCTCAGCAGTAAACAATCGAAATAGCAGCATTACGCTATTACCACCAGCCGCACTTCAGGTGACAGCCGAAGGGCATAATTCCGATAAGCCCTCCAAAAGAAATCCGCCGCGGGAAGCGGGGCTTCCCCGGCGGACGAATAGTCCCTCAGTCTCTATTTAATAATTCGTATTACCCCGCCTTCGGAGGCACGTATACCCACAAAAGCTCGGAGCCGTTCTCCGTGCAGTGCACCTCGTACTCCGACGCCGGCGGAAAGCCTATCCACGTCCCCTGGCCGACGGTTTTCGTCTCCCCTTCGCTCAATATCTTGAAGCTCCCCTTCGTAACGAAGTAGGCGACGTGGGTCTCGGAATTCTTCCACTTCTTCAATTCCTCGCCCGAATTGCAGCGGTACCAACCGAACCAGAACGGATACTGCGCGTTCCCGGCAGGAGCGCCGCTAAGCTGGTCGGCAGCCGGCCCGAAGGCGAGCGTCAACATGCCGGTGCTGCCTGGAATCACGTCCCCGCAGCTGAACTGCTTTAAACCGGAATTATCTGTAAAGCCCATCTGTGACACCTCCTGTGGTGGATTTACCTCTTAATCCGTTCTAACACACAGGGTATGGGAGCACAACAAAAAATTGGGGAGGGTCAAAGTTCTTATATCTCCCATGATTTTCAAGCCCGGCTTAAGCCATGCCAATATCCGGTTATTCGGGCAAAACCGCATTAAATTCATTTAAAAAAATCACCGTTATAATATAATCAAGTGCTATAGCACAATTTAAGGGAGGGGGCATGAGTCCTTTCAGATATCTGTTTATAGCTTTAGCTTTGAGTTTTATTATTGCTTTCCCATATAAAGCGTATTCTATGGAGCACATACCTTTCTACGCCACAAATAACAGCGGCGGAGATACGAGTATATGTTGCCATGGTCCGTGGAGACACGCCTGCGATCTGAACTCAAGTGAATCATGTCTTATAAAAGAAGGAGCCGTTGACTATAACTTTTATACGGTAGATGTCACTATATTCTCCCCCTACGGCGCCTGGCTGTGTTGTCTGTCAAACACGGTTTCCGACTGCTCCGGTCCTGTTCAGTCGCCAACGCCGGTCGATTGCATCGGGCAGAATTTTACGCTCGCAAAAGGGGATACCGCGGTATATATTACATTCACCGAGGATTCACTTACCGTGACTCCGGATAATCCCTCCTCCGACGCATCGACCACGCAAGCCCGCGCCTTTGGAGACTCCGACACGTCGACCACGCAGGCAAACCTCGGGGATGACAACACCAGGCCGAGACGGGACCGCGATACGTGGAGTTTCCAGGGCACGGAAGGAGAAAATATAGTAATTACTCTCGAAAATGTCCCCGAGTCGGGGCACAGCGGAGAGCAGGCTACCCTGATTCTTCAAAACAGGGGCTCCACGATAGAAACCAGCACCGCCGAGCTGCCTTTTGAAATCGCGGCGACTTTGCCGTCAACCGGGGAATACGAGCTCGTTGTCAGTCAGAACAATATCCCCGAAGACGTCAGGTTCAGGGGGAAATATTACCTCAGCGTAAAATCCTCCCTCGGGACCGTACGGGACATAAAGCCGTCCGAAGACGTCGAGCAGTAGAAGTCTATGCGACATTTAATCCCTTCCCCCGAGGCGGGGGAAGGTCAGGACTGGGGTCCCACCAAATATCGCGAGCCACGATTCCGAGCGAGCGAGGAATCGGACGTCCTCGGCAGACTGCAAGAAAGTATATCTGGTACTGCTCGGAAGCATCTCAAACCAAAATAGCAGGAACCTATTCAGTTTTCCACCAGCCATCCATTAAGAATCCTTTGCCTTTCCAGTTAAAGTGCTCGTCGAATCTCTAAACCCGCCTCCAATCAATACCCACGCCTGTACCTCATAAAAATGCGCCTCACCTCCCCATCCCCTCCAGCACCCCCCTGCTCTCTTGGGCGAGAACCTCCACCAGCTCCGCCGCCGTGAGCCTCCTCGACATCGGGGCCGCCTGTCCCGCCCATAACGACATAAACCTCGCGTCCCCCTTTGCCTTGGCGGCGGCCCTGATAGGCACGGTGAGGGACTGGTAAACACTAAAATGCGGGACTTCCGCCTCGAGGCTCGCCATATCCTCGAAGAAGCGGTTCCTTATACCGCGCGCGTATTTGCCCGTGTATACCCTCGTGAGGACGGTGCTCGTATCGTCCGATTCATCTATGGCGCGCAGCCACGCCTCCGGAACGGAAGCCTCCGCCGCGCCGAGAAAGGCCGTCCCCATCTGCACGGCCGACGCTCCGAGCGCAAGCGCCGCCACTATCCCCCGGCCGTCCATTATCCCGCCCGACGCGACGACGGGGATATTCACGGCGTCCGCGATCTGCGGCACGAGCGCCATGGTGCCGGTCATCGGCAGGTGCGGCGTATCGGGGAATGTCCCCCTGTGTCCCCCGGCCTCTATACCCTGCGCGACCACGGCCGAGCAGCCGGCCTCTTCGAGCCTCCGGGCCTCGGCGACGGAAGTCGCAGTGCCAATGACGGCGACGCCTCTACTCCGCAGCATCTTTATCTGCGAAGCGTCGGGCATCCCGAACGTGAAGCTGAAAACCGGGACGTCGTTGTCGACAACGACCGCGAGCTGGTCCTCGAATGTATAGCTGTCTTTCGCAGATGATCCCGGCCCGGGGGCGCCGACCTCGGCCGCCATCTCCGACAGCTTTTTTGCCACCCTCGGCGAAGGCGCGGCGGCCGGGGGAGACTCCTCCGGTATGAACAGGTTCACCGAGAAAGGCCTCTCCGCAAGCTCCTTTATTTTCTTGATTCCGGAATCGAGCGCGTCGGGGGTGACGTACCCGCCGGGATACGATCCGAGCCCGCCGGCGTTCGACACGGCTGCCACCAGCTCCGGCGGAACGAGCCCGCCCGCCATGGGGGCCTGGATTATCGGGTGCGTTATACCCAGTCCTTTACAAAATTTCCGCGCGTCTTCCGGCCAGAATCTTTCAGCCATTTCTATCCTCCGTCCAGCGGTACATAAAATTATTGTACCGGACGAAAGCGTTTATGCCCCGGCCTCCGCCAAGGCGCCGTCGAATAAGTTTCAAGTGTGATTCGAATCCCGTGTAGCGGGTCTACGTCCGAAGAGATATTCCCGGTCCGGAAGGCTCCATTTTTTCCCTCGCTCTCTCTATGAGGAGCGGCGAAAGCTCCTTCTCCCAGAATCGCATGAACCCTTCCTGGTTCGGCCCGGCGGGCACCAGCACGACGTGATCGTAACCGGCGTCGGTGTAACGCCCGATTGCGTCGGCGTAAAGCCCGGGATCGGGCCCGCAGACGACCAGGTCCGCGATGTCCTCCTTATGAACGACGCTGCTGTGCGCTTCGAAGTGCGCCACGTTCGGCAGCTCCGCGTTGACGCTCCACCCCGCCGTCCCGAACCTGAGCCGCTCGTATGCTATATCGACGGCCTCCTCCTCGCTTTCCGCCCACGACGCCATCATCTCGGCATATCTCGGGCCGTCCTCGAACCCCCCTGCGTCCGTCCAGTGTTGTATAAGCTTCGAATCGGGCTCGACGGTAAATATCCCCTCGGCCTTGTCCGCGGCGAGCCGCGCGGCTTTTCTCCCGCCTATCGCGACGACTATCTCCGGCGGCTCGGCCGGCAGATCGAACACCTGCGCCTGCTCCAGCTTGAGATGATTCCCCTCGTACGACTGCATGCCCCCCCGCCAGAGGAGGCGTATGATGTCTATGGACTCGGACAGCATCTCGTGCCTTATCCTTACAGGAGGCCATCCGTTCCCGACGACGTGCTCGTTCAGCTTCTCGCCCGAGCCGAGCCCGAGCGTGAACCTCCCCCCGCTCAGTATCGCCATCGTCGCCGCAGCCTGCGCTATTATAGCCGGGTGGTATCTCACGAACGGGCACGTGACGGCCGTGACTATCCCGACGCTCTCCGTGGCCGCCGCGACGCCGCCCAGCACGCTCCATGCATACGGCGAATGCCCCTGGCTCCACAGCCACGGATGGTAATGGTCCGAGATCGCGACGAAATCGAACCCGGCATCCTCCGCGAGCCTCGCGTTATGGATAAGCTCCTTCGGCCCGTGCTCCTCGCTCATAAGCTTATAACCGAATTTAGTCATGATTCCCCCTGCCGGCTCTCCCTTCGTCAAGCCCCGGCAAAAACCTCTATCATCTTTTTATTAAACGCCGGTATGTCGTCCGGCTTCCGGCTGGTCACGAGCTTCCCGTCCACGACCACCTCCTCGTCCCGCCACTCCGCGCCGGCGTTTTTGAGGTCCGATTGTATCGTATGGTACGACGCCATTTTGCGCCCCCTGGTGACGCCCGCGTCGATCAGCGTCCACGGGCCGTGGCATATGGCCGCTACAGGCTTATCGCTATCGAAGAACGATCTCACGAACTCCTGCGCGTCCTGGTTCCTACGGAGATTATCCGGGTTCATCACCCCGCCCGGGAGGAGGAGCGCGTCGAACATGACCGGGTCGGCCTCGGAAAGCTCTTCGTCGACCTTGAAGTCGTCGCCCCAGTCCGTGTGGTTCCACCCCTTCACGTTGCCCCTCTCCGGAGAAACTATCACGGTCTCTGCCCCCGCGCTTTCGAGCGCCTCCTTTGGAGCCGTAAGCTCCACCTGCTCGAACCCGTCCGCCACGAGTATCGCGACCTTCTTTCCTTCGAGATTATTTCCCATTTTCGATTCTCCGTAACGATTTATTGAGCCGCGCGCCCTCCCCGTTACCCCCGCGCGGCTACGTGATACATGTGCAACATGCGTGCCAGTGCGGCGCGCCTGAAAATATCGGGTAATCAGAATGGATTACAGAAAGGTATTATCTTCCGCCGGGAGCATGCTGGAAATTATTTTCCGGAAAGAGCTGTTGAGTAGATAACATTTGTAAAGGCTTTTTAACCGCCCGCTTCCGTCTCGCCTATTCTCTTCATCAGCAGCTTCCGCTCGGGCTTCATCGTCGCGAGTGAAAGGGCCTTCCTGAAATGCCCGGCCGCCGCGGCATTGTTCCCGAGCCTCTCTTCGAGCTCCCCGAGGACGGCGTAGAGTAAGAAATACGATTCGAGCTGCTCACGCCCCGGTATGCCTCTCACCGCTTCGATGCCCGCGCCCGGCCCGTGAACCTCCGCCACGGCTACGGCCCTGTTGAGCGCCGCCACCGGGGAGCTGTCCATGCCGACGAGGATGTCGTAAAAATAGAGGATGCGCTTCCAGTCGGTCGATTCGTAATCCCTCGCGGCGGAGTGGCAGGCGGCTATGCTGGCTTCGAGGTGATAGACGCTTGGCTCCCGCCCCTCCATCGAGCGGACGAGGTGATACATCCCGCGCGCTATCATCCCCTGGTCCCAGAGCGACCTGTCCTGCTCCCTCAGCGTCAGGATATTTCCGTCGCCGTCGGTGCGGGCGTCGAGCCTCGCGGCGTTAAGCAGCATGAGCGACAGGAGCGCGTGAACGTGCGGCCTGTCGCCGACGCGATGTTCCGCCAGTATCCCGCAGAGCCTTATAGCCTCGAGGCAGAGCTCCTTCCGTATGATGCTCTCGCCTTCGGACGCCTTGTAGCCTTCGTTGAAAAGTAGATATATAGTCTCCAGCACCGAGTCGAGCCGCCCCTTAAGCACCTCCCCCGTCGGGAGGTCATAGGGGACGGAAGCGTCCCGGAGCTTCCTCTTCGCCCGCGTGAGCCGCTTCGTCACGGCGGCTTCGGACGTCAGAAAAGCCCGCGCTATTTCCTCGGTGCTGAACCCGCAGAGGGTCTTCAGCGAAAGGGCGACCTGCGCCTCGGGCGGTACGAGCGGATGACAGCACATGAACATCATCCAGAGCCTGTCGTCGCCTATCTCATCCTTGAACGCCACCTGTCCGTCCCCTCCCGCTGCGGGCCCGGCGTCGTCCATGAACCGGGCTATGTCGTCCGTCTTGTTCCGGAACGTCTTGTCCCGCCTCATGAGGTCGAGCGCGAGGTTCTTCGAAACCTGTGTGATCCACGCCGCCGGGTTTCCGGGTATGCCGTAATAGGGCCACGTCTGGAGCGCGCGGGCGAGCGCCTCCTGCACCACGTCTTCCGCGAGGTTAATGTGCCTCGGCCCGAATATCCTCGTCAGCGTCGAAACCATCTTGCCCGCCTCGTGGCGGAAGCAGTGCTCGACTATCCGCGAGACGTCCCCTGGCCCGGCGTTACTGTCCGCGCCGGAATCGCTCATCCGCAGCCTGTCCGCCGGCCTCTACTTCGAGCCGGCCCCGGCCGCACGCGCGGCCTCTTCTTCCCGGCGGAGATTGAGCGCGGCAGCGCATTCGCTCGCCAGCGGCCGGACTTCGACTTCAGCTCCGTAATCGAGGCCCGGGTAGTTCTTGGCGATCTCGACGGCCTCGTCCATGCTGTCCACCGTCAGTATGAAATACCCGGCTATGGCCTCTTTCGATTCGGCGAACGGGCCGTCGGCTACCAGCTTGCCGTTCTTCCCCGAGATCACCTTGCCCTCGAAGTGGAGCGGCTGCCCCGCCCTCGCCTTGCCCTCGGCCGTCAGGCTGTCGAGCCAGCCGTGCATCTTCGTCACTATCTGCTGTATCTCCTCGGGCGAGAGGCCCTTGTGCCATCCCGTGCCCCTGAACAGCATCATGTATTCCGTTACAGGTTCCATGACCATCGTATTTCTCCTTTCCTTCGTTTCTTTCCGTCATGCACATCCGCGGCGGTGCATCCGCGCCGGCCGCGGCGATGCTTACGGCTCCAGGTTAAAGAGCGGCTGTCCAGTCTTCATGTCGAACGGGACGGAATAGTGCTCGTGCGCTATCTTCCATTCCCCGTCCGTCTTCCTGAAGCACTGCGTCACGCGCATCCAGCACGTATTGAAATTCCCGTCCGGCCCCTCGCCGCCGCAGTGAAGGAGACTGTGCGCGAAGGCCAGGCTCCCGTCGGCCGTGACCGTCATCTCGCCGGGCTCGAACATCGACTCCCCGCCCGGGCAAAACTCGAAGCACGCCTTCCAGTGCTTCCCGTACTCGTCCTTGCCGGTGAACCGGAGCTTCTCTACGGCGTCGAAGGACACCACGTCGTCCGCGTATATGGCCATTATCTTATCGAGGTCCTTTTTCCTGACCGCTTCGGACCACTCTTTCACCATGCTCTTGATTTTCGCTTCTTCACTCATAAATGCCTCCCTTCGGCTTTTATATATACGACGTATTCGTCAGGTCATTATGGACACGTTCGCCGCCTGATTTTCAGGGCGCAATAAATTCTCGGCCCGGCTCATAGATATCCCGTCTCGGCCGGTGGATTCTCCCAATCGTTATTCCTCCCGTCCTCGAAGCGGACACTCGCCGCCGAAAGCTCCTCGTCTGTTGCATCGTCGAGGCATGCTATGTTCACGGCGTAGAACTCCCCCGAAAGCTTCTCTCCCTGGAACTCGATGTCGAGATGCGCCCTGCCGAAAGGCTTTATCCCGCACCGGCTGCAGAAGAGGTGATGGATCGTATCGCTCCCGAATCGATAATCCGTAAGCGCCTCCCCGCCCCGGAGCAGCCTGAACTCCGCCTCGGGCACGAGCGTTTTCCAGTACCTCCCCTTCCTGCACACCGAGCAATTGCACTTGCTGGTGCCGTTTTCGAGGTCGGCCTCACACTCGAACGAGACCTCGCCGCAGTGGCAGCTTCCCGAATATTTTTTCTTCATATCGGCTCCTTTCAATCTCTTGTATACGTCAGCAGGACGAGCCCGCCAGCGAACGCCTTCGTCTCCTTAAGCCTGAGCCCGACCCTGTGCCCGACGCCGCCGAACTGCGTCTTCCCGGCCCCGAGGATCACTGGGTTGACGAATATCCTGTACTCGTCCACGAGCCCGGCGGCCGAAAGCGCGGAAACCATGGTCCCGCTCCCGAATATCACGATGTCCTTCCCGCCCTCGGCCTTCATCCTCTCCGTCTCGTGCACGGGGTCGCCCCTGTTCACGACGGCGTTGTTCCACTCAACGCTTGCGAGCGTCCTCGAAAAGACTATCTTCGGAAGGCCGTTCATCGCGTGGATGATCGCCTCGTCGTTCTCGGCGGGCGAGGCGTCCGGCCAGTACCCCGCCATGAGCTCGTACGTCACCCTTCCGAAGAGGAGTATCCCCATCGATCCGAGCCGCTCCTTCGTATAATCCATGAAATCCCCGCCCACGCTGAACCAGTCTATCTCCCCCGACGGGCCCGCGATGAAACCGTCCAAAGATACGAGATTAGAGACGACGACCTTTCTCATCGGCGCTGCTCCTAAACCGTGGGGCTGTACTCGGCGCCGGCCCGCGCGGCCCTTCCGAAAAGAAGGCGTCAACGCTTATAGACCTCGGCCCCGATAGAAGAATTGCAAGCGAAACCATGAACAGGCTGAACGGGTAAGACGCCCCTATCATGAAGCCCTGCGGCAGCGATACCACCGTGGCCACGAGCATATTTATCGCGATCGCCAGCGCCGCGGGGCGCGTGAGAAGCCCGATCGCGATAAGCAGGCCCCCGATCAGCTCCGTATAATTGCTCAGGTGAGCGAGCGGGGCCGAAAAGCCCATCTGCGTAAATGCCTCGAGCGTCGCTTCGAGCCCCATTCCGCCGAACCATCCGAATACCTTCCCCGCCCCGGCGACGAAAAGAATCCCGCCGAGCACGAGGCGGAGAAGCAGAATCGAAATGCTCAACATCGTTTTATTGGTTCCGGTCAGTAAACCCATATATCCTCCGTCCCGGGTGTTATTGTTCTGAAAGCTCTTTTATCTTTTGAATTGCCTTGTCCCAGAGCCCGGAGGTGGCCTCGGCATATTCCCCTGAGACGAAGGACTCTATGGCGAGGATGGTTTTCTCGCCGTTCGCCGAAAGGGTGTAGGCGTCGAAGCACCCGTTCCACTCCGCGTTCCCGGGGCTGTTCGGCGTCTCGGCCCCCTTTACCAGGACGCCGTCGTAAGCTATCTTCAGCCGCTCGCCGAGCGCCCACGCCGTAACCTTCCCCCTAAGCCCGTCCCCCTCGCCGTTCTTCAGATAAAACGTCTCGCCCGGGCCGAACTCCCCGTCGACGTGCGAGCCCTCCGAGAACTCGCTCATCCATATCCCGGCATGCACGGGGGTCGTAAGAACCTCCCACACGCTCTCCCTGGGTGCGTCGATCTCTATAGACTTGTGTATCATTTCCCTGCTCATATCGCTCCCCACTGTCGTCGCGCCCTGCCCTATATCCGCCGTCTATATCGGCCCCTGAAGCTCCCTCAAAAGAGCGGCCATCCTGTCCATCGTCTCGCCCGCGCCCTCTTTCATGCCCGACTGCGCCATCCCGTCCCTGTCCTCGCGGGACTGGAAACGAACGACGTCCCTGAACGTCGTGACGCCGTCCTTCTCCTCGAATGTTATGGTCTCGACGGACTCGTGGCCGGGCATAAGCTCGAAATTAAACGTGTACACGAGCCGCCCCGGCGGCGAAACCTCCCTGTACACCCCGCTGAACGCGAACTCGTTCCCGTCCTTGTCCTGCTGAACGAAGCGCCACTCACCGCCCTCGCGGACGTCCATCTTGTCCACGGTCGTTTTGAGATTCGCCGGGCCCCACCAGCGCGGAACGAGCTCGGGGTCGGTGCTGGCCTTGAAAACGAGATCCCTCGGGGCCCCGAAATCACACGTAAGCACAATCTCCTTATCGCCTTCGAACTCGAAAAATCCGTCTTTCGGCATTTATTCTCTCCCGCGATTTTCGATTACCTTTCGTTTGATGCCGGGGGGCGGGCGCAGATGCCCGGCGCGAAGAATTTCCGGACGCCCGCATCCCGCAAGATAGCCCTCGATATCAAAGCCTAACCTATTTCTCTTCGAGAACTGATAATATATTTCCCGCCGGGTCCTTGAACCACGCGATGCTCATTCCGCCCTCGGTGAGGACGCCGTCCGAATCCGTTTTAATCCCTTCCGTGTCGTACACCTCGAAACGGACTCCCCTGCTCCCGAGCTCCTTCATCATAGATTTCAGGTCGTCAACCCTGAAATTGAGCACCGTGAACGTCGCCGGAGCGTGATCCGGCTTTTCGTAGATCATCGTTCCGCCCTCGCCGCCGACGCTCAGGATCGGCATCCCGTCCACCGCTTCCACCGGTACCCCCAGCGTCTCACCATAAAACTCGCGCGCCTTCTTCAAGTCGTTCACCGAAAAACTGCCGAACATCTTTGCATTCTCTAGCATCTGCCTCTCCTTTTGCTGTTCTCTCCACCAGCCTTCATATACACGACGATCTTTGCGCGCCGTTTTGGACACCCCGCGACCGTCTCATTTAAAAAGGTTACTTAGCAAGCCGGTAATGTGGTAGAATG
This sequence comes from Thermodesulfobacteriota bacterium, assembly GCA_035325995.1. NCBI lineage: Bacteria > Pseudomonadati > Thermodesulfobacteriota > Thermodesulfobacteriota bacterium. Next base: position 42,571 of record DAOKYU010000012.1, read on the forward strand.
AAGATATCTATATTCGCAAGGGGGTGATAAGTATGCGGAGCGACATAGATACGAGACTTCTGGATTACTTCCTCTACGAACACGCCGATGTAGACAAGGCCCACAGCCTTGCCACCGTTTCCGAAAAATCCGACGAAAAAGACAAGGACGCCCGGCAGCCCGACGACGACAACAAAGACCGGAATCACTAGAACAGGGAAAGGTTTAAAGGAAGCGATTTAATCAAGCGCGTGCAGGGTGGAGGATTTCTTACATCCCGACGGGAAACTTACATATCCCCGCCTTAGGATATTTTTGCACCCGCTTCGCCCTGACTCGAAGCACTTAAGGACTAAAATCTCACGGGGGCGCTCGGCACTATCACGGCTTATTTCTAAGTATTTCCTACAAGCTCGATTCACTACCTTGCCCTGACAGGCCCCTTCCACCCGCCTTATAAGCCTCGGCCTCGCCCGAAGAAACCCAGCCGCCCCCGAGCGCGCGGTAGAGGTTGACGGCCGCCGTAAGGCGCGCCAGCTTCGCCTGCGCGTATTCGTCCTCCGTCACGAGCTGCGCGTTCTGCGTATCGAGGAGCGTCTGGAAGTCTATGGCCCCCGCGTCGTAGAGGCGGAGCGAAAGACTGTACGCGCGCTGCGCCTGCTCCATCGCGGTCTTGAGAGAAATCTCACGCTCGCGAGTGTACTTCACGGCCGCCAGCGCGTCCTCCACCTCCTGAAACGCCGTCAGGACGCTCCCGAGGTAGAGCTGCGCAAGCTCCCTCTGCTCCGCCGTCGCCAGCTCTAGCCCGCCCTCGAGGCTCCCCCCCTCGAATATCGGCTGGGCTATAGACGCCGCAAGCGACAGAACCATCGTCGCCGGGTCGCCGAAACCGGTCGTCGAAAGGAGGTCCCCCGCCCCGAGCGAGATAGACGGGAAGAACGCCGCCCTCGCCGCGCCTATGTTGGCGTTGGCCGCTATAAGCGACGCCTCCGCCGCCAGAAGGTCCGGCCTCCGTTCGAGGAGCTCCGACGGCTGCCCCGGCGCGATATCCGGCACGCTCACCCCGTCGAGGTTCTCCCGGTCCACGGTAATAGTCTGCGGCGGGGCGCCCAGCAGCACCGCCAGCGCGTTCTCGGCGTTCTTGATACGCTCGGCGATCACGGCCCGCGCCGCCTCGGTGGACGCCACCGCCGTCCGCTGCTGCGCGAGGTCTATCTCCGATTCCGCCCCCTCGCGCACCCGCGCCGTAATAATGCGGAGCACCTCGCGCGATATGCCGAGGTTCGCGTCGGCGATAGCCAGGCGCTCGCGGAGGCTCGCCAGCGTGAAATAACCCGTGGCCACGTCCCCCATAATTGCGAGCTCGAGCGCCCCCTGGTCGTATATCGAGCCTTCGAGCCCGGCCTCCGCCGCGAGCACACGCGCCCTGTTCGCGCCGAACAGGTCCAGCTCGTACGATACGTCCACCCCTGCCTGGAGGAACGTGTCGCTGCCGTTCCTGCCGCTCGTCCGGACGGTCTTCGACCAGTCCGCGTCCGCCCCGAGCCCCGCCGACGGGAGGAGAGTAGCCCCCGCTATCTTGAGAGCAGCGCGCGCCTGCTCTACGCGCTCGACGCCGGCCCCAAGGTCCGTATTGTATTCGAGCGCCCGCGCCATGAGCGCATTAAGCTCCGGGCTCGAAAAAGACTCCCACCATTCGGCGGCCACGTCCACGTTCGTCCGGACCCCGGCCTCCCCCCACGCGGGCGGCGTCTCCACGACGGGGCGCTGATAGGCCGGGACGAAAGAGCAGCCCGAAAGGAACAACGCCGGCGCCAGTAATATTGCGATTATTTTTTTCATTGCTTTTTACTCCGAGCTCAATGCCACTACAGGGTCGAGATGCGCAGCTTTACGCGCCGGAAGATAACCGAACAGGAGCCCCGTCCCCACGGCGCACGCGAACGCCAGCACGGTCGGCCCCGGCGTAAAGGCTATGTTCACGCCGAAAAAGGACAGCACGATACCCGTTGTGTACCCGAGTATGACGCCGACGATACCGCCTATCGTGCACACGACCGACGCCTCGGTGTTGAACTGAAGGAGGATATCCCGCCGCCGCGCGCCGGTAGCCATGCGGATGCCTATCTCCCGCGTACGCTCGACGACGCTGACGAGCATGATGTTCATCACCCCGATACCCCCGACGAGGAGCGAAATCGCCGCGACCGCCCCGAGCAGTATCGTCAGGGTGTTCTGGGTCTCGGTGGCCATCGCCAGGAACGAGGCGGTGTTGCGAACCGAAAAATCGTCCGTCCTGTGCCGCGCCAGCAAAAGCTCGCTTATCTCCGTTTCCGTCTCCTCTATCCGGCCGACGTCCTCTACCTTTATAGTGATCCCGGTCAGATAATTCGACCCGAATATGCGGACCAGCCCTGTCGTGTAGGGCACCCACACGGTATCGTCCTGGTCGCTGCCCCACGGGGCCGCACCCTTGGACTCCATGACGCCGATAACTTCGAACGGTATATTGCCGACGAGTATAAATTTCCCCACGGGGTCCTTGTCGTACGGGAATAACGTCTCCGCCACCGTCGTCCCCAGCACGATCACGGCCGAATACGAATTGACGTCGGCCTCCGTAAAAAACGTGCCGTCCCTGACCGCCCAGTCCCGCGCGACGGGAAACCCGGCCCCGACGCCTTCCACAGTCGTCGCGTAATCGATGTTGCCGAACCGGAGCGTCTTGCGGCTGCTCCGCGACGGCACGACGGTCACTATATTACCCAGCCCCTCGCCTATCGCCTTGGCGTCGGCGGGCACCAGCGTCGCGATGTCCCCCGACGACCGTATCCCCGCGCCCCCGGGCCTCACGTATAAGATGTTGGTGCCGAGAGAGCTGATGCTCTCCAGCACGTTCCGCTTGCTGCCCTCGCCGATCGCGAGCATGGTGATCACGGCGGCCACGCCGATAATAATGCCCAGCAGCGTGAGCGAAGTCCGGAATATATTCACCCTCAAGGACCTGAGGGCCATTTTGACGGACTCCATAGTCTCCACAGCCAGGTTGGCGACGCCGCGCCCGTCCTCCCCGGCGGCCCCCGAAGGGGATTCGATCATTTCTTCAGGGCCGTCGTCGTGCACGACCCTCCCGTCTTCGAGACGTATCTGCCTCCGTGCGTGGCTCGCGACTTCCTCTTCGTGCGTGATGACGATAACGGTGCGGCCCCTCCTGTTGAGCTCTTCGAGGAGGGCCATGACATCCTCGCCGCTCTTCCTGTCGAGCGCCCCCGTCGGCTCGTCCGCCAGTATCACGGGCGGGTCGTTCATCAACGCGCGCGCAACGGCCACCCTCTGCTGCTGCCCCCCCGAAAGCTCGTTCGGGCGGTGGTGCAGACGCTCGCCCAGCCCGAGCTCCGTCAAAAGCTTCCGTGCGCGCTCCTTTCTTCTCCATCCCTCCATACCCGCATAGAGGGCCGGCACTTCCACGTTCTCCCCGGCGTTGGCCGTGGAAAGGAGATTGTAGCGCTGAAAAATAAATCCGAACGTGTTCCGCCTGAGGGCCGCCAGCTCGTCCGGCGACAGCCTCGACACGTCCTTCCCCGATACCTCGTACAGGCCGCCCGTCGCCCTGTCCAGCATCCCGATAATGTTCATGAGGGTGGACTTCCCCGAACCCGACTGCCCCATGATGGCGACGAACTCGCCGGGATGGATTTCGAGGCTTATATCATCCAAAGCCTTGACGGTCGCGTCCCCGCTGCCGAAATAGCGCTTGATATCTTTCAGCCTGATAAGTGGTTCAGCCATTTATAACCTCATCGGCATACGCCTGCCCCCGGCCTCGCCGGGGACGGCCTTGACGTTCTCGAGGACGCGGTCCCCGACGTCGAGCCCTTCGACCACCGCCGCCTGCGTACGGTCCGATAGCCCGATGATAACGGTCCTGGCCACGGGCCCCGAAGGCGTCACGACGTACACCTCGTACGCCTGCCCTTTCTCGTTATCCTCTTCCGGCACACGGCTGCCGAGCGCGCTGACCGGTATAAGCGGCACGTCCTCCGCGCTGGCCAGCACGAAAAACGTCTGCGTCGTCATGCCCGGCAGAAGAACGTGGTCGTCGTTATTCACGTCTACAAGCACGTTATAGAGCACGACGTCGTTGATTTCCTCCGGGGTCGGCAGTATCTGGCGCACCTTCCCCTCCCAGCGTCTCCCCCCCGATCCGAGAGTCGTAAAATACATGGGGACGCCTACCTTTAGCTTCATCACGTCGGCCTCGGCCACCTCCGCCTTGGCCGTCATTATGTCCAGGTTGGCTATCTGCACTATTGTCGGGGTCGTCTGGTTGGCGTTGATCGTCTGCCCCTCCTGCACGAGCTGGTCTACTATCGTGCCGTCCATCGGGGCGTATATTTTGGTATAGCTGAGGTTGGTCCTATCGGCTTCGAGCTGGGACTGCGCTTCCTCTATCTGCGCGTCGAGCGACAAGACCTTCGCCTTCGCGACTTCGAGGGATATCTCGGTGTCCTGCATCACTTCCTTGCTGACGGCCTTGTCGTCGTAAAGGTTCTTGTAGCGCTCGAATTTCCACTCCGCCTGCTTGACGAGAGCCTCCTGCTCCGTCTTCTCCGCCTTGAGCTGATTGAGCCGCGCCAGGGTGGCCTCGACCTGCGCTTCGTAGATGTCGGGATCGATCTCGGCGATGAGGTCTCCCGTCCTGACGTCGTCGCCGATATCGACGTGCATTATTTCGACCTTGCCCGATACCTGCGCTCCGACGTCCACGTAATATCTCGGCTCCAGCGTCCCCTGCGCCGTCACGAGGGACTGAATACCGCCGAGCTTTACCTCCGCAGTGTTTGCGGCCCCGTTCGAGGCGGCGTCCGACTTAAGGTATAACCATGCGCCCCAGGCAATGCCGGCAACCGCACAAACCACGACTAAATAAAGCAGCCTCTTAACGTTCTTGTTCATCGATACCCGCCGGGTCTCATTTGTCTTTATATACGTTGTGAAATGTATAAATCCTTCGATACAGAATATTCTTTTTCCGAAGACGCATACTATCGGGTTTTACGGCGTTTATTCAGATTTATTCAACATTCCCCGGGGAGAGATCATTCCGGCACGGTGCCCGAAATTTCATTCGATACGACACCGCCTCAGACTACATTGGTTTTTATCTTTGAAATATTGTACCGGGCTATGGAGGAATCCTCGATTCCGATATCGAAATTTAGTTCCTTTCCCGCTGCGGCAGACAAACACCGCTACAAGGTTCATTATGAATGATAGATACAATATCACTGCTGGAGATACAAAGCGGCAGCCCATATTATCGAGATAGAGCTATCTAAGAGTAATGACGAAAATAAACATTCATCTTTGGACACAGCAAATCGACTTCAAGATGCTGTTTATTACAGCCTTAGTCGCGACTTTATCTGTAGCAATTATAACAATTCTAATAGCATTGAATATTTCAGACTGAGGTAAGGAAGATGATTATAATCGTGCATGTAATTTATAGGTTTCCTTCAAGAGTCTCAATTATTTTTTCTATCTGATCAATTCTGTATAAAATATCGATTCTGCTTACGCATTCTTCGATAGCTATTTCAAATGATGCAGTGTTACTATTTTCTCTTTTTATTTTCCCGATTGCTTTAGAGCTGCCCATGATTACCTGTCTGATTTTTTGTATTTCTGAACCTATAAACTTAAGATCATGCATTACCGATTCTCTTGTCACATGTTCAGAGTTATTACTAGTTCCCATGATATATAAACCCCCTAAGCTATAGATTCAAAATACTAATTAAACCCGGGACAAACCAGATTACAAATCGATAATATATCATTGATTTGCTAAGCGGAGTGGAATGGAATACGCAACAGCACTCGTCGCATGAGCTCCCGAATATCCCGAGGGTTCCATTCGAACTATCGCTGGAAATCCGGCACAAGAAATCGCCCCTCTCGTAACTTCCCCATTAAGGTGTTAAGGCTGATATGATCCGGTTTCTGTACATCTTTCATGCATCCTCATCCTTGTTAGAAGTTCATCATAGTTACTTGTGATATTACTGTCAATGACACGACCTGATTGACAGGGTTATGTGTGAGCGATTCGTCTGATCTATGGACAAGGATGATTTATAAAATTGATGACCGATTTACGTGATTGCAATAAGTTCAAATTAATAAAAGTAAGAGAGAGGGCTAGAAAGCAACTTCCTGGTTTTATTGGTAGCGGGGGGAGGATTTGAACCTCCGACCTTCGGGTTATGAGAGCTAAATTTGGATAATGCGTGAAATTGCGTTAAGAAGTTCTAGCTTGTGTATCGTACCGTAAATACCCTACTTATTCAAAAGTTGATAGTATATATTATACCAATGAGTAGCGTTAAATAGCGAAATAGTCAGATCGAGCAGGTGACCATTCAAGTGACCACAGAAAACAGAAAGCTTAGAAGTCGGCCGTCATTTTCTGGAGTTAATTTTAAGCTGAACAAAGAGTGGCTTGCCGCTTGTGCTGGCTGGGAAGTGGAAGGGAGGGCCTTAAGACAACATCCAGATAAAAAAACGATTCTCAACGAAGCGGAAAATCTTATAAATACCCCTAATCAATTAATCGAACGGACAAAAATAGACCCATCGGTCATGGAGACTGACAATGGCGTTATTGTAGCGCTAAAACTCTTGAGTCACTTTTCTTGTGCACCTAAATCTGAGAGATCAAAGCAGGCCGCAGATATATTACGAGCGATTGGACGTCTAGATCTATTACCCAGAACGGCAGGAGGTCGACCCGAAACAAACAAGACTTTGAACCTATGGCTTTATTTCTGGCGATATGAGCCAGAAGATTTAATTGATGCCGTAAACGATTACAAAGTGAGGTTGTTATATCTCTTAGGGAAATGCCCTGAAAAGCATGGGCGCAGACAATTAGACGCCCCTAATAAAGTTTTTACACCCAAAGGAAGGCCGCCTATTTATGAATGTTGTATTGAGCATGCTTTCACGGCCGAAACAGGTGAACCGCTTCCAAAAGAATTTGACAGTTATATGTCAGCCACCCCGGATTTAAGCTATATTACACTCCTTTTTTTCCATTATAAGTTTGATGTGCCATTTTGGAAATTACTCGCTTTTTATCGCAGAATTAACGAAAAACGTAAATTTCGTTTCGATCGGAAGGTTACAAAAGAAACAAAACTTGAGTCAGAGTTAGAGCTAAAAATCGCTCGATTTCCTCCCCATCGATACCCATTTTTCGATTTTAATATAGCGGGATATAGGGGACTCGACGATATACCCCAAGACCCCGTAGAGCGGAAAAATATTTTTGAACAAACTCTATTGGGAAGTATATAGGCAATTCCCTAGATGAAATTTCTAATATTCTCAGCCCATTAAACTGTCTACCACCGTAGATGCCTTCCAGTCATTATCGTATTAAAAAAAAACGATAAAGAGGATGAAACATGACTGGAAAGCGGTTAATCGATAAGAAACAACTCGGGGAGAAACATCCCTACCTTTCTAATCAGTGGAGACTCAATTACTTAATACGAACAGGTCAAATTCCGATTGTGAGAATAGGTCGGGGAAGAGGCAGAATCGCATTCGAAGAGTCAGCTATAGATCGGTGGATCGAGGAGCATACTTGCAGAGAGGTGTCTGAATGAGTGGAGTTATACTAGAAGAAATCGAACGGTCTTTGTTAAACGCTATCATAGAGGGCGACATGAGCTTTGACGATCTTAAAGGTATGGGTCTATGCGCCGAAGACTTCAGCAGTGAGACTCACCATCTGATATTCGAGGGCATGGGACGCTTACATGAAAAGCGCGAACCAATAGACGTCCTGAATTTATGTAACGAACTCGACGGAACTTCAAGGCCAAACGGCAGGGCGTGGAGTAGCTATATTACGAACGTTCTAGGTGTAGCCCTTCAGATAGGCGACATCACATATCACGTCAAAAAAATCCAAGAGGCTTCCCGACTAAGGAAACTTTCTGAGGCCGGCTATCGTCTTTATGAGGCAGCACAAAAAGGCGACGCTGAATCCGTCCACAGTTGGCGAAAAAAAATCACAGAATTTAAAACGCCGCAGGAGAAGGATACTGAGGATAAGTGTATTGCCCTGGCTCATCACGACCCGAGACCCAAACCGTGGATAATTAAGGACCTTATTCCTGACGGGTTTCCGAGTATGATTTATGGAGCAGGAGGCATGGGGAAAAGTTTTCTCGCGGCGTACTTGGGAATTGAGGCATGTAGAGGTGGGCAGAGTTTTATGGGCCATAGATTCCCCGAGGAGCCCCTGAACTCATTGATTATAGATTACGAGCTTGATGTGGATGTCCAGACAGAGAGAGTGTCGAAAATCGCCAGTGGTTTGAACCTCGATGGGATACCCGACAATCTTTACTACTACACTCCTACGAAAGCTGCAACCCAAGCATTGCCAGAGTTTCGAGGACTGATCAAGCAACACAACATACGTTTCGTCATAATTGACAGTTGGGGAGGCTCAGGAGTGGATGGTGGCAATCCCGAAGATACGACCGCCTTCCTCACAGATCTTCGGAATCTGAAGATAGCAACCCTAATACTCGACCATCAGGCAAAGACTCAAACCGGTGAGAGTTACGATAACAAGACTGCCTTCGGTTCCGTTTACAAATACAACATGTGTAGGTCCGTCTTCCAGCTATCAAAGATAGGCGAGAGCCAAAATCCGATGACGCTACGGCTGAGACACAAGAAGAGTAACTTTGGCCCGGAGGTGGACGACCTCGTTTTCGATGTGCGTTTTGAGGGGGACCGGGTTCTGTTTACAGAGTCGAGTATGCAGACTCCAGAGGAGCGAGACCTGGAGCGTATCTGCAAGGCTATTGCGACTCTAGAGGTAGAGGGAGAGAGGGTTAATCAGAAGAAACTCGCCGAATGCTTAGAAGGAGTAATAGGCCAAAAGCGATTAAGGCATTTGCTGGAAAAAGGAGATGATGTACTCTGGCAAACATTGCCCGGAGAACGAAACGAAAAGATATATAAATTGAGAACGGCAGAACAGCAATCTAATAATAAGTGCTATTCTGAAATCCTCAAGAATAGCGCTAAAATCGAAAATTACGAACTTCCGAGGTGTTGATTTGATAGATAGCTTGAGAGTCGAAAAAGAGGCTATTACGATCGGTGTGTTAGAGGCTCTTGAAAAGCGATCCACGCCTGGGCTGTATGACTTACTTTACGTTCATGACCGCAAACTCGATAACAGGATCAACCAGCTCGAATATGATATTGACGAGAGTTTTCAAAGCGGCGCGGCTTTAACCGAACTCATGGAAACATTTAGTGGGGTTCTGGGGGCTCATTTAAAGGGGAATATGGCTATTTCAGAGTACGACTTTGGGGAACCCACCATCGTCCAACACAATAGTCAAGCGGATAAAAGAGATGCAAACGCGAGAGTGTCTCGAGAACGGCAGAACGGCAATGATTTAATAACTGCATTTTTGCCGCTCTGGAACTGGCCAGTTTTGACCATTATTATAGCGGTAGCCTACTTTAAATATTACAGTTTTTGGGTGGAGGCGTTTTTTGGTGAATAAGAAGCATATCAGGCTAGCATCGGCGAGAGACGTACACAAACTCCTATCAAAGATGATAAACGAACGAAGGCGAGGAGAGATAGGATCAACAGAGTGTCGTGACATTGGATATCTCGCTAAGATACTTTTGGACAGTATAGAAGCAGGGGAAGTAGAGGAGCGGCTCGCGGAGATAGAGAAGAAGTTGGAGGAGAAGGAACATGAGTGCGAAGGCTAAAGTGAAAGCTCTGGAAAAGAAGTTGAAGAAAATCAAGGAAGCAGAGGACGAGCTAGAAGTTAGCATCGAGCCTGTTGTCTGCAATTGTCCCATAAAAGACGAGGAGGATTGGGAGAGTGAATGTCCGGCCTTTCACGGCGGGACCTGCAAAAGTATTTCAACAGGCTAAAATGTAGTGCGGGGCCGAAAAGCGATTTTAAGGTCTTTTTATTGCGAGTCTTTAGTTGGGTTTTCTTCGATAGAGAAAAGGCCACATTGTTTAAGTTAGAGGGCCAATTCGGGCCACGAAATAAAATCTATATATTTTGTATTTTATATAACGGTTATATCTATCAAAATATTGTCGAGTTTTAATCTAATCATATTGAATCTGTACGCACGAAGGGCAGTAAGGTCGGTCCCATTTGGCGTTTAATTTATAGAAAATCATGCTACGTGAAACAAATCCTTAGTAAAATAGTCTTTAAAATAATCCGTAAATGTCATTTCTCTTTAGTTTTGCCGGTAGCAATGTCCAATTTCTGGATTAAAAATGCTTTTTCCTGAAATATTTAACACTGATCTTGCACCTGTTATATCATGTGTTATAATTCAATTCTACTTCTTGGCTACAGGCTAGCAGCAAAACTGGAGGATCTACCTTGTGGATCGAACAGTACAATTTTGTGATACTTATCAAGGAGGTCCGTATACAGCTTGACCTTAGCCAAGAGAATCTCGCGAGGGAGATCGGGGTAAGCTATGCCACGGTCAACCGGTGGGAAAATGGGCGGTTTCTGCCATCCAGAATGGCATTGAGATTTGTTGAAACCTATTGCGATAAAATGATCGAATTGGGAAGACTACAACTGCCTGAAAATCTATAAAGGAGTTTTTATAAACTCACCTAAAGCCAATAAATGAGCTGACATTTTGTGATTCTGGGAATTTCGTGGAAATGAAACGGGATACTCTGGAACAGGCTCGTGACAGCCTCTTTATTGATAAAATTCAAAGTACATTCAAGGCAGCCGACGCCGATTTACTTAACCAAGCGTACACCTTTTCTCAGGAAAAGTCATGTGGTGATAATTTAACGGGTTATAGGGCAGCCAACCTGCTTTTTGAACAAAGCGCAGACGCGATCACAATCGCCAGCGCCCTGCTTGCACCCCTTATATGGCAAGACCTGATTGATGCCGCTTTTGTCCGGGAGCGATACGGTCCCGACGTCGCCATAGCTGTTGAAGATCTGCATGGTGCATTTTTCCCACCTTTAGATGCCCAGCCTGTAGATGTGAACGCTTTATTGGCCTCCATGACTGGCGTCCCGCGAAAAGCCATTTTATACATTACATTTCGATTGTTGGGTTTGGAATGCAACACCGATGTATCCGACCCAACCGTCCGGAAAATGGCACAAGAGACCATAGACTTTTTGGTGCCTATAGCCGATCGTTTGAGCCTAGGGAATTTACGGCACTGTTTGGAAGACGCATGTTTCCGCATACTAGATCCAAATGGATATGGAGAACTACAGGATCTTGTTAAGCCAATCCAGTTGGAAGACGAGAAGTGTCTTGGAATTCTTCTGACCGGCGTAAAACAGCTTCTAGTAAATAACGGCGTAAGGGGCAAGGTTGAGGGACGTACCAAGAGTCTGTATGGCATACATTCCAAAATGGCACGCACAGGAAAGAGCTTGGACGAAATCATGGACCGTATTGGTATACGGGTCATCGTCACTTCAGTTCCGGAATGCTATACAGTACTGGGTATTGTGCATTCGCACTTCAAGCCTATTCCCGGCACTTTTGATGATTACATAGGACTACCAAAAAACAATGGATATCAATCCCTTCACACCTGCATTTATCCCGTACGAGAAATCTCTCACAAGCCCATCGAGTTTCAGATACGCACCGAGTTGATGCACCGGGATGCCGAGCATGGAACGGCAGCGCATTGGCGTTACAAAAGCAAAGCAGACACAGCAACGTGCAATCAACAGCAAATGCAATGGATGGAAGGACTTATCCGTCAGCACCAGGAAGCAAACAGCATCGAAGCATTTATCGAGAGGCTGCATAGACAGGTATTCCGAGATCGTTTGATAGTTTTCGGAAATGGGGGGCGAATTGTTCGCCTGGCAGAAAACTCTACAGTGAGGGATTACCTCAAAATCATTAATGCTCCGGCCCCGCAAGATATGAAGGTGAAAGTTAATGGTCGAGTAGAAACCATAGAATACACTCTTCGGGATGGGGACTCCATAGAAGTGCCTGTGAACAGTTCAACGACAAGTTCTGATTTTAATGCTTATACAATGCATAACCCCTTTTTCGTTGCTGAAAAACAACTCTCTATTAACACAATGGTTAACGACGAGAATTCATCAGCAGAGACTATGGCATGTGACGAATAGCAGGAGAATCGATATGCTCGAATCAGGTAACCATTCTTCCTATCCACACAAAATAGCTATAATCGGAAACTATTTGCCACGCAAATGCGGTATTGCGACATTCACAACCGATTTGCTGACCAGTCTTATACAAGAAAATCCGACTGGCGAATGTTGGGCAGTGGTAATGAACGATACCCACGAAGGATACAGATATCCGGCACAAGTGCGTTTCGAAATTAACCAGCTTGTCTTGCCGGAATATCGGCTTGCAGCCGATTTCTTAAACACGAATCGCGTAGAAGTGGTTTGTCTCCAACATGAATTCGGGATTTTTGGTGGTGAGTGCGGTGCACATGTATTAGAGTTGCTTGGCAATCTGCGTATGCCAGTAGTTACCACACTGCACACAGTACTACGATCCCCTTCAGCTGCACAACTGACTGTTGTGAAGCGTATCGCGCAACTTTCAGATCGCTTGGTGGTTATGAGCCATCGAGCTCGTGAAATACTTCAGAATGTGTATGGAATCACTCGTGCAAAGATCGCACTTGTTCACCATGGCATCCCCGATGTGCCATTCGTTGATCCAAACTACTATAAAGATCAATATGGTGTAGAGGGGCGAAAGGTCATCTTGACATTCGGACTGCTTTCTCCCGGCAAGGGCATTGAAACCATGATCGATGCTCTGCCTGCTGTCGCGGCGCGCCATCCGGAGTCCGTTTACATAGTTTTAGGTGCAACACATCCTCATGTAAAAAAGGAACAGGGAGAGTCCTACCGGTTGTCCCTGCAGCGTCGGGCAAGGGAGCTAGGAATTGGAGACAATCTGATTTTTCATAATCGTTTTGTAGACCTTAAGGAGTTGTGTGAATTTCTCGGGGCGGCAGATATCTATGTGACTCCCTACCTGAACAAAGAACAAATAGTCTCCGGGACTCTTGCTTACGCCTTGGGTAGTGGTAAGGCCACCATTTCTACTCCTTATTGGTACGCGGAAGAAATGTTGGCCAATGGTCGCGGACGATTGGTACCGTTCATGGACTCAGCAGCGTTAGCTGAGCAGGTCAACTATCTCTTCGACCACGAAGTGGAGCGCCATGCCATGCGTAAAAGGTCCTATACCTTTTGCCGGGAGATGATCTGGAAAGAGGTGGCCCGTCGATACTTATCACTTTTCAACGAAGTAAAAAGAGAACGGGCAAGTGCTCCCCGCCCGGTATTCAGAGCTAAGACAATGGACTCAGCTCCCCGTGAGCTTCCTCAATCCAAGCTGGATCATATCATTCGTCTTTCAGATGATGTCGGCATTTTACAACACGCAAAATATATTGTTCCTGACCGCTATCACGGTTATTGCACAGACGACAACGCTAGGGCGCTGATCGCCGTACTGATGGCTGAGGAGATAATACCAGACAGTGAAACTATCACCAATCTCGCTTGCACTTATATTAGTTTCCTACATCACGCTTTTAACGAAGAATTCGGCCGTTTTCGGAATTTCATGGGCTACGACCGCTGCTGGCTGGAGGAGGTCGGATCGGAGGACAGCCATGGACGGGCGGTCTGGGGATTGGGCGAGGCAGTGGCCTTGGCGAAGTCGGAGGACATCCGGGATGCAGCACGAGATTTATTTGAAAAGGCGTTACCCGCCTTATATGAATTTACTTTTCCGCGAAGCTGGTCATTCGCTCTAGTAGGTATCCACGATTATTTGAGTCGATACAGTGGAGATAGTGAGGTCCGCCGAGTCAGGGAAATCCTGGCGGAACGGCTCTTCCAGAAATACATACAAAACGCTTCAGATAATTGGCCTTGGATTGAAGACAAACTCACTTACGCTAATGGCAAAATTGCACAAGCCATGATCCTAGCCGGCAAGGATATGGATCGCACCGATATGCTACAGGCCGGGCTGCATAGTTTGGAATGGCTCATGTCGGTACAAACAGACCCCAGAGGACACTTTGTTCCAGTCGGAAATAACGGTTGGTACCCCATAGGTGGAACAAAGGCAAGGTTCGATCAGCAGCCTATCGAAGCACTAGATATGATCGAGGCTTGTCGTGAAGCGTATGAAATCACAAACGAATCGAAATGGGTCTCCCACGCTCAGCGTTGTCTGGAGTGGTTCCTGGGCCGCAACGATTTAAATGTACCCCTATATGATTATAAAACTGGGGGGTGTTGCGACGGACTCAATCCTGACGGACCCAATCGCAACCAGGGAGCAGAGTCTTCTCTAGTCTGTTTTCTCTCCATTTTCCATCTCTACCGTATGCGCAGCAGCCAAATCACGGTGGAGGCCGGGGCTGAAAGAAATGCTATCAACCACGAGGAGCAAAACATCCATGCCAACTAAGCCTATCGTGATGGTCAGTTCCTTTCCCCCGCGCTTGTGCGGCATCGCGACCTTCTGCGAGGAGGCCAGGGAGTTTATTCAAAAAGCCAACCCAGACCGGGATGTGTTTGTAATATGCCACTCTGATGGCAAAGGCGCCGGGGTGTTTCCCATAATAGACATGACCCAACGCGACTGGTGGTGGCCGGTAGCAAAAAAAATAGAACAACTGGACCCCTATGTAGTACATTTTGAACACGAATATGGTCTTTATGAATACCACGATACAAGAGGAGTGGGTGACGGCAACGAAGGTTTTCTTGATCTGCTTGAAGCAATCGGCGATACACCCAAAGTTGTAGAACCGCATACGGTTCATGGGAGGTTGAGGGATACCGAGGCGGATTTCATATACAAGTTGACCCGGCGCAGTCACGTGGTGTTGTTTAAGTGCCATTATCAAAAATGGCGATTGGATTGGACCTTCCAGGGTATGCAGTGGCCGACACCACGCAATATCATAGTTGTGCCTCACGGTGCAAGGTCGGATAAACGCTGGGGAGCACACGAAATCCCGGCGCTGCGAAAGGAATTCGGTTTGGACAAGATCGGTCTGTCCGACCATGTGGTTGGAATGATCGGTTGGATTCAATCTAATAAGCGCTGGGATATTTTACTTTCCATGTGGGAAGATATTCATGAAGAGATTAAGTCGCGCACCGGACAGACATGGGATCTATTAGTTGCCGGCGCCATGCGAGATCCCAACCACCTAAGAGATTATGAGGATTGGAAATCGAATATCCATGTGTTAGCTGGGAAGGGGCTAGCACATTATCACGAGTTCATTCCACGCGGTGACGAATATTACAAGTTAATGGCAATATGCGATTTCATTGTTCTTCCATCTACGGACGAAACTCAATCCGGCACCCTGGCGCGAATCATAGCCCTGAACAAGCCCTACGTCACCACGGCCCCCATGGAAGGTCTGACCGCTCAGACCCTGGAAAGCGAGGGTGGATTGCTATTCACTACCAAGGAAATGCTGCGCCAGAAGGTGATCAAGCTGGCAACGGATGAAAAGTTGCGGGTGGAGTTGGGAGAAAATCTGAAAAGATACCTTGAAAATGTGGTTTGTTGGGAAGTAGTGGTCCGTCAGTACAACGAGACTTACAAGCTAGCACGCAAGGCTTCCAGGACAGGACAGCCAGTTGTATTAGATTTGGAGTTCTAATCAGGAGTGGAGAAAAATGAATCCATTAATTTTCAGGGAATATGATATTCGCGGTATAGTGGGTAAGGATTTTGATATTAATGACGCGGAAGCAATCGGCCGTGGCTACGCAACCTATATAGCTGAACACGGGGGTAAAAATTGCATAGTGGGCCATGACTGCAGATTGAGTGCACAGCCAATCAGGGATGCACTTACAAAAGGCATAACTAAAGGTGGTGTGAATGTGATCGATCTCGGATTATGTCCCACACCTCTTCTTTACTTTGCAACACGACAAATGCATGCCGATAGCGGGGTCATGATTACAGCTAGTCACAATCCACCGGAATATAACGGATTCAAGCTTTGCTTGGGATCTGACACCCTCTTCGGAACAGAGATCCAAAAACTTAAAAGGATAATTGAATTCGGAAAGTATACCTCAGGAAATGGATCGCTGATTAAATACAATCCATTGCCCGAATATTGCGACTTCCTGACACATAATATTCAACTGGAACGGCCAGTCCGCGTCGCCGTAGACGCCGGGAATGGAACGGGTGGATTGGCAGCCGGACCTGTGTTAAAACTGCTGAAGTGCCAAACTTATGAATTGTTTATGGAGCCGGATGGAACATTCCCCAATCATGAGCCAGATCCTACGATGCCAAAAAATTTAGAAACATTATCAAAAACCGTTATTAATCAAGGATTTGAACTGGGTGTCGCTTTTGACGGGGACGCGGATCGTCTCGGGGTGGTGGATGAAAATGGACGGATCATTTATGGCGATATGCTGTTGGTCCTTTTCGCCCGAGAGATCCTTAAAAACCACCCTGGAGGCAAAATCATTGGGGAAGTTAAATGCTCTCACATCATGTATGACGATATTAACCGAAATGGCGGTGTATCAATTATGTGGAAGACTGGACATTCGCTCATAAAGAAGAAGTTGAAAATGGAGAATGCACTTCTCGCTGGAGAGATGAGTGGGCACTTTTTCTTTAAGCATCGGTACTTCGGATTCGACGATGCAATATACGCTGCCTGTCGTCTCCTGGAGATACTGTCGAAGGATAGCAAATCGTTATCCACTTATTTGTCAGATCTGCCAAAAACTTACAACACTCCGGAAATTCGCATAGATTGCCCTGATGAGAAAAAATTCGAGATAGTAACAAAAGTCAAACAAGTACTTTCTGCAAATTATCAGACAATTGATATCGATGGCGTTAGAGTGATTTTTGAGGATGGCTGGGGGCTAGTAAGGGCATCCAACACAAGCCCCGTTATAGTGCTTCGATTTGAAGCCGAATCGGCATCGCGACTTCAGGAAATTCAAAATCTGGTTGAGGCAGTGATTGATAAGGTGAAATCGGGATCGCAATAGAGAGCAACAAGTTAAAAAGAGAAATATCTCATGATAGATACTGGCATAGTCGAACTCCAAATGGAAATACGCGCGTATTTACCCAAACCAGTAAGTTAGCCTATGGATTCTCCCTAGGCGATGTTGCAGGTTACTCATACAAATCGAATTTTAATTATGCCATAGAAAAAGGAGAAATCTTAAGGAGTTAACCATGAAGATTGCTATGCTATCGCCCATAGCTTGGCGCACACCACCCAGACATTACGGCCCATGGGAGAATGTGGTCTCCCTTCTGACAGAAGGACTGGTAGCTCGGGGAATCGATGTGACATTATTCGCTACTGGCGAATCACAAACCACGGGCCAACTAAAAAGCGTCTGCCCAATGGGTTATGAGGAAGACGGCACGATGGTGCCCAAGGTATGGGAATCTTTGCATATTTCTGAACTGTTTGAGCAAGGAGATGCCTTCGACCTAATTCACAACCATTTTGATTATCTGCCTCTGACATATTCTGGTATGACTTCAACACCGCTGGTGACCACTATCCATGGGTTCTCTTCCCCCAAAATTCTCCCGGTTTACAAAAAGTATAACGGTAAATGCTTTTATGTTGCCATTAGTGAGGCTGACAAGTCACCAGAGCTTGACTACGTCGCCACCATCCATCATGGCATCGACCTTGATCAGTTCACATTCAGGTCCGATCATGGTACATATTTGCTTTTTTTCGGTCGAATACACCCTGAGAAAGGTACCGCAGAATGCATAGAGGTGGCCCGGAGAACCGGCATGAAACTCATTATAGCGGGTATCATCCAGGACCAGGCCTATTTTGATACTAAAGTTAGCCCTTATTTAGATGATGACCGTATTACCTTTATTGGCGCCGCTGCGCCAGAAAAACGCAACAAGTTGCTGGGTGGCGCGTATGCCCTGTTACACCCCATCAGCTTTGATGAACCATTCGGACTTTCTGTGGTCGAATCTATGGCATGTGGTACTCCGGTACTTGCTTTTTCAAGGGGTAGCATGCCTGAAATTATCGCCCATGAGAAAACGGGGTTCCTAACCACTGACATTGACGGCATGGCCCAAGCTGTCAAACATGTCATGGATATTGACCGTCGCATGTGCCGTGATTGGGTAGATACACGCTTCAGTGTGAACCGAATGGTGTCGGATTATATTCGGGTGTATGAAACCATTATCGGTCAAAACAGGCGTCAGGACCACAGACCCTGGGGATATTATGAGATTTTATCCGACAAGCCCGATCACAAGGTCAAACGGATCACAGTCTACCCTGGGCAACGACTGAGTTACCAGCGCCATTTCAGACGTTCCGAGCACTGGTATGTACTTAGCGGCACAGCTGTGGTGACTAAAAATAACGAGGACATAGAGCGAATACCCGGCCAAGCCATCGATCTCCCTGTTGGGACATGGCACCGCGTACGTAACCCTGGATCGGACAACTTGGTATTAATTGAGGTGCAGACTGGAGATTACTTCGGAGAGGATGATATTGAAAGATCAGAAGATGACTATGGCAGAGTCTAACGGACAGAGCATTAGTTTTTGCATAAAATACCCCATACTGGGCTGACATGATGTGCCATGCCAGCTAGAAACCAACGCAGTTGGGTTTATGCTGATGTGACTAGACCAATGAACCTTCAAGGATAGTGAAAACACAATGAAATTGCAGAACTCTGTGACGTCCGTTGGGATTGTGCAACGATCAGGTGGATTAGAATTTCTCAAATCCCATAATCTTATTAGCCGAGATGAGGTGTCGAAATGAATAGTATTAATAAAAACCTCGTTGTCATTATTATGGCTGGTGGCGTCGGCACTCGGTTCTGGCCACTAAGCACGCATATGAGACCAAAACAATTCATTCAACTTTTTGATGACCGAAGCCTACTACAAAAAAGTTATGATCGAGTGCGGGGCTTCGTGCCGAATGAGCGCGTGATAGTGTTGACCAACCGGCAGTTCACGCCACTGGTCCGCGAACAACTTCCTCATATTCCGGAACATAACATTATTGGAGAACCAGAGCGTAAAGACACTGCCGCTACGGTTTGTCTCGGCATGCTTATCGCCAAGAAACGCTTCGGTAATCCAATAATCGTTATTTTAACATCTGACCATTTGATCGAACCAATTGACCGATTTCAACAAGCACTACTTTCAGCAACGAAACGGGCAGATGAAACTGGAGCGCTTTACACATTCGGAATCAAACCAACCCATGCGGCCACCGGCTACGGATACTTGGAGGTTGGCAAAAATGTTGCCGGAGAAGACGAAATAGAACACTTCAAGGTTGTCTCCTTCAAGGAGAAACCTAATTCCTTACTGGCCAGTCAGTATTTGAAGTCCGGGAGGTATTTGTGGAATTCAGGGATGTTTGTATGTTCTGCTGATGTCCTTTACAAAGAATTCATGTTGAACATTCCTAAGCATTTGAGACATTTGACCAAGGCCGTTGAAAAGATGGATACGGACAAGTGGGAATATGAGCTGGAAAAGCAATTTGCTTTTCTAGACAAGATTTCCATCGATTATGCTGTAATGGAAAGAGCACAGGATATACGCTGTGTGGCAACTGATTTTTCTTGGAAAGATGTTGGAGGTTGGTTAGCAATCCAAGACTTTATTGCTCACGATGACAATGCAAATTATTTTAGAGGCAAAGTTTACTCACTTGATGCCACAAGGAATCTGGTCTTTTGCGATCAGGCCCAGGAAACGTTGGCTTTAGTGGGAATCAGCGACATAGTTGTTGTTCGCGCTGGTGAAAAAACCCTTGTCGTGACCTTCCCCCCTTTTTTATACCACAGCAAATGAGAGTTTCCCGTTCATTTTA